>NZ_DBHIHF010000033.1:0-449 GCF_057248925.1 Stomatobaculum sp. | reverse complement strand
ACCGGCAATTTCCCGGAGGTTATTATCAACGGCGGTGTCGCAAACGGCGGCGTGAGCCTTTTGCAGGACGGCGACTACTTCCGCACCGAGAGCGAGGACGGCACGCCGCTCTACTACTCGATTGGCACGGAGGAGCTGAAGCTCGCGAGCGATGTGGTTTACATGGACTACTCGGATCTGAACCAGCAGAACGGTGTCACCTATCAGGCCGACCAGATTAAGAAGGCGTTCGCGGCCGACAAGGCCAAGGGCTGGGGACCGCAGGTCATCTCGGTCGTGATCAAAGACGGCGAGGTCAAGCAGATCTTCCGCACCTTTGCCCAGGACAGCGCGAAGAAGTGAGCGGAATCCCCAAAAAGAGGCATACAGCGAAAGCTGTATGCCTCTTTTTTGGGGAGTTATAGGACAAAAAGAGTTGGTAGAAAACCCCGCAACGCTAGTAGAATCAA
>NZ_DBHIHF010000032.1:0-23318 GCF_057248925.1 Stomatobaculum sp. | reverse complement strand
TAAAACCCTCCTTACTGTGACACTTTCGTGTCCAGTAAAGAGGGTACATATCAAAGTAGGATGAAGGCGTTAAGAGCGAGTTTTACGAAGATGGATGGCAGTAGTGTTTAAGAAAGAGAGATTTCCGCACTTTGGGAGCAACGGATTCATTCCGAATAAAAGAGGCGCGCCGGTTGGCGCGCCTCTTTTTATGCGAGCTTTAAGTCTCCGTCCTTCACGAGTCCCATGCGGCGCACCGCCATGTGGATGAACGGGCAGAGAATTGCGGGGAGGACCACAGCGACCAGCAGCATGCCGAGCCAGTCTGCGCCGGTAATCGCTGCCTTCTGTCCGGCTGCGACATCCTTGACCCAGCCGGTGTAGACGCCGAGCGGTCCCACAAGACCGCAGGTGCCCATGCCGGAGGCAACGGCCGCACCGTTCTGCTGGAGGTGAAACACACAGGTTGCAATGGGGCCGGTGATCATCGAGGTCACGCAGGGCGCAATCCAGACTTTCGGGTTTCTCACGATATTGCCCATCTGGAGCATTGAAGTGCCGATACCCTGGGAGACGAGGCCGCCGAAGCCGTTTTCCGGGTAGGAAATCACGGCGAAGCCGACCATCTGTGCGCAGCAGCCGGCAAAGGCCGCGCCGCCCGCGAGACCGGTTAAACCGAGCGCCGCGCAGATGGCTGCCGAGCTGATCGGCAGGGTCAGCGCGATGCCGACCACGAGCGAGACCAGGATGCCCATCAGGAAGGGCTGGAGTTCCGTTGCCCACATCACGAGGTCACCGACCTTCATAGCTGCCTTGCCGAGTGCCGGGGCGAGCAGGGCAGAGAAGAGGAGGCCCACCGCAATCGTGACGAGCGGCGTGACCAGAATGTCGACCCGGGTCTCCTTGGAGACTGCCTTGCCGGACTCGGCCGCGAGAATCGCGACAAAGAGCACAGCGAGCGGACCGCCCGCACCGCCGAGTGCATTCGAGGCAAAGCCGACGGTAATCAGCGAGAAGAGCACGAGGGGCGGGCAGCGGAGCGCCCAGCCGATTGCGGTTGCCATCGCGGGGCCCGACATCGCCGATGCGAGACCGCCGACCGTGTATTCGGTGCCTGCAATCGTTGCGACCGGAGAGGTCAGAAAAGCGAGGTGGAGCTGTGCGCCGATGGTGTTGATGATGGTGCCGATCAGGAGAGAACAGAAGAGTCCCTGTGCCATCGCGGCAAGCGCGTCAATGCCGTAACGCTTGGCCGAGATTTCGATGTCCTTTCGTTTCAGAAATGCTGCCAGTGCTTTCATACATCCTCCTTGAACTTTACTGGTGTCAAGACATATGTATAGTATACACTGACAAAACTGTCAAGCGGAAGCGCTATTTGCTTTTGGAATCCCGTTATTCGGAGAGGAGGATACCGGCGGCGCGGAGTTTTTCGGTGACGCGGCGGTAGGCGGCCTCGTCGGGGCAGAGAAGAGTGTGGAGGTGAATGCCGCTTGTCAGGAGAGAGAGAGGCTGGGCGGCGCACTCGGCGCTTCGCGTGAGGAAGGCATCGACCTCGTGGCGGGTTGAGAGTTGCAGCTGGCCGCGGAGCTCGCCGTAGAGCGGATGCTCGACCGACACGTCCGCAACCGTGCAGCCTTCATCGACCGCGATATAGAGCTCTTCCCGCATTGCAGCGGCGTCATGGCGGCAGGCGATGGTCTTTTTGAGCAGCGGTTGCCGCCGTGACGCCGCGAGCAGGTAGCCGCGGGAGGTCGCAATGATGTCCGCGCCGGAAGCGCGGAGCAGGGCAATATCGCCGACAATGCTCTGGCGACTCACATGGTACTTAGCTGCGAACGTCGTCGCACTGATCGGACGCTGACTGTTGGCGAGTGTGGACAGGATTTCTGCCCGTCTGACATCATTTTGCATCGCGCTACCTCCGGATAGACTGAATGGTCTCAGTATAGCAGACCGTGAGAAAATAATCATTTTTCAAGAAAGTGTTTAGTATCTTGCAATTCATCCCCGCCGCAAGCTAAAATGAGACAAAAGGAGGCAGGGTATGAGACGAAAAGCAATGGCGGTTTGTCTGCTCGGGGCGGTTCTTCTGGCAGGCTGCGGCGGCGGAGGCAGTGCAAAGGGGGTCAAGACCTTTACAGAACCGGGAACCGTGAACGGCGAGGTGACGTCCGCGAAGCGGAACGAGAGCACGGTGCTGATTAAAGCAGGCGGTGCGGCGCTCATCAACAATGCGGAACTCTCGCGGAAGTACGCCGGAAAGGCCGGCAAGGCAGATACCGCCGTGGTGCTCCTGGAGGCAGGCAAGGCGGTTGTTAAGAATTCGAATCTCACATCGGACGCGGCCGGGAGCGCGGGGATTCTGATCGGCGACACGGCAGAGGTAGAAATTGCGGACACGGCGCTCTCGACAGCCGGGGAGCAATCGCCGGGAATAGAGACGCGCGGAAGCGGCGCGCTCTACGCCTGGGACAATATGATAGGCACGACGGGAAACGATTCCGCGGCACTCTCTGTGGGCAAGGACGCCAGCATGACGCTCTCCGGCGGCACCTTTACGGCGACCGGCGAGCACGCCCCGGCGGTCAGCGCGGCCGGCAAGGGCTGGATCAACGCGGCGACTCTGACGGCGGGCAATGCGGAGGCACTCACCCTCGAGGACGGCGCCCAGCTCTCACTCTACGACTGTCATGTCTCCGGCAACATGCCGGAGCCGGGCGGCAATCAGAAGAATGCGGCGGTGATTCTGCGCCGCGCCGAAAACAGCGAGGCGAATGCGACGGCGCCGCAGCTCCTGCTCTCCGGCGGCACACTGCGCGCCCAGCGCGGCAATCTCTTCTATGTGGACGCCGCGGATGCGTCGATTGTGGTTAAGAATGTCACGCTCGCGGTCGATGTAGCGCAGGGCAATTTGTTGCTCGCCTCGAACGGCGCAAAGAGCAGTTTGAGCGCTTACGGCGAAATGATGGAGGGGCATCTGGTGAGCGAGGAGGATGCGAGCGCTGCGATTTACCTCCGCGATGTCACAAAGTTCACCGGAGACATTCAGCTGCTACCGGGACCCGGTAAGGCAGAGGCGCCCGGCATTGCCCTCTATATCGACGGCACTTCGATCTGGGTCGTGAACGGCAATTCGACGCTCCGCGCGCTCTACGCCGAGGGGCTGGTAAAGGACGACAAGGGACTCGATGTCACGATTCAGGGCGAGGACGGCACGGTCTACCAGAAGGGAAAATCCGCCTATACGGTGACCGTGACCGGCGAATACAAAACCAGCGCGGACTTCCGCGGCGCGGGGACAGCGGATGAGTTCGCGGCGCATGCGGCCGAGCGGCCGGAGAGCCTCCGGTAAGGAAGAATCAGAAGAACATGAAATCCCAGAAATTGCCGAGGCGGTCCTCAAAGATCTCGTAGGGCGTGCGCGCGAGGAGATCCTGTTCGGTTTCCTTTGCGAGGGGAATGTCGTCGGTGATGATGTAGTCGACCTCGCTGTCCAGGAAGCGGGACAGCCCGTTGCTGTCGTTGACGGTCCAGACGCCGATTTGCTTGCCTGCGGCGTGCGCTTCCGCAATGCGGGCGTTGCTCACACTCTCTTCCTCGAGGAGGAGAATGTCGCAGTTTAACTTCGGGAGATTGCCGACGCCGGCAAAGAAGAGAACGCCGGTGTCAAACTCCGGATAGTGGGTCTCCACATAGTTGATGACGCGGTAGGAGAGGGAGATAATCACGACCTCCGAAACCATATTTTTTTCGCGGACGATGCGCACGACATCGTCCGCCATTTTTTTGTCCGCGGTCACGCCTTTCAGCTCAATGAAGAGTTTTTCCTTGCCGCGGCAGGCGTCCAGAAGATCGCTGAGCGTTGCGACCGGATAGGGTTCTGCGGGAAAATGCGGGTCGGTCAGGGTGAGGCCTCTGACCTCGAGGAAGGTCATGGACTGGGGTGTCCGGTTCACACCGGCAAGACGCTTAAAGTTGTCATCGTGGTTGATGACGTAGTAGCCGTCCGAAGTCCGCTGCACATCGGTTTCCGAGCCGTAAGCACCCGCATTTTCCGCGGCGATGATGCCCGCGACCGAATTCTCCGGCGCGAGATAGCCGCCGGTGCGGTGCGCAATCAGTTTGGTGTGCTGCTCCCGCGCAAAGAGGGGCGCATAGAGGAAAGAGAGCACAAAGGAGAGCAGAGCCGTAAAGAACAAGGAGGCGCCCATCGCAGCGAGCAGGAGCGTGCGGCGCGGACTTTTGGGAAGCGGCCGCTCTTCGGGCGCCTGCTCCCGCGCGAGTATCAGAAAGAGTCTGGTAAAGCGAAGCAGAAAGTAGCTGCTGCAGAGCAGGGAAACCATGGAGAGCAGATAATTCCCGAGGAGCACAGCAAAGGCCGCGGCAAAGCGGTACAGGAGTTCGGCGCGACTTTCGGCGCTCAGGAGGAGGTCCGTGCCGGTGGTCAGTGTGGCTGCGCTGCGCAGCAGCTTTTCCTCTCGCGCGATCAAAACGAGGGCCGGCAGGAGTTTTAAGAGACCTTGCGCGAGCAGGCGGATGACGGCGAGAAACAGGAGCAAGGGCAAGAGCTCTTTTGCGATGCGAAGCCGGTTGGAGGTCACCAGTTCCGAGGAGCGGCGAAAGGCTGCGCCGGGTGTGCGGGACTCAAGAAGCGCCGCATGCAGGAAGAAAAGCATGCGGTAGCCGAGCCAGAAGAGAAACAGCATGAGAAGGAGATACAGCAGAAAGTAGAGCGGCGTCGTCTCGATGACTTCGGAGATAAAGTTCGGAATGTACAGTTTTTTTGTCAGGCTGATGTGAAAGCCAACGCCGGTGAGCGGCGTCAGGACGGCGAGATAAAAGAGAAACAGGAGGCCGCGCGGGGAGGCAAATTTCCGGAGCGAGCGGAGCCCGTCGAGAAGTGCCGTGCGGTAGCGGAGCTGCCTGCCGCTTAGCAGTGCGTTGCAGAGGAAAATCGGCGCGAGCAGTTCAAAGAGCAGGTAGAGCATGACGAGCAGGAAGAGCAGAACAAGTAGCACCGGCGCGCGCCACGAGGCGAGAAAGCGAAGGTAGTTCGAACTCGTCAGCGCGCCGCTCTTTGCCGTGAGTGCGCGGACAAAGCGCCACACGAGACGGCTCAGCGGAAAGAGAAACAGGGAGGCGAGCAGTTGAAACATCCAGAACTCCGGGAGCGCGGAGAGCGCAAAGCGGCGAAAGGATGTCGGATTTTTGACGGAAGAAGACATAAGTACTCCTTTTGCGGTGAAAATAAACGTAATCTTCATTGTAGCATGCTGCGCGGGACACGGCGGCATTTTTGTTGCTGTGCGGCGGGAAGACAATATTTTATGCCGTTATTCAAAGCAAACATACTACATTTTGGAAAAATGTGATAAAGTAGAATTGTATCGTATACAATACGTCCGGCAGAGGGCGTACAGGAACCGCAAGGGGAAAGAGTGAATATCATGGCAAAGGATAAGAGAAGAGTTGTACTGGTGGGCTGCGGCATGGTCGGTATGAGCTACGCCTATGCAATGCTGAATCAGCAGACCTGCGATGAGCTCGTCTTGATTGACTATGTAAAAGAGAAGGCGGAGGGTGAGGCGATGGACTTGAACCATGGCCTCGCGTTCTCGGGTTCGCACATGAAGATTTGGAACGGCACCTATGCCGACTGCAAGGAGGCGGATATCGTGACCATCTGCGCCGGTGTCGCGCAGAAGCCGGGCGAGAGCCGCATGGATTTGCTCGCACGCAATACCGCCATTTTCAAGTCGATTGTGGAGCCTGTCACAGACTCCGGTTTTAACGGTATCTTCCTGATTGCGACCAATCCGGTCGATGTGATGACCAAGGTGACCTGCGATCTCTCGGGCTTCAACCCGAAGCGCGTCATCGGCAGCGGCACCTCGCTCGACACCGCGCGTCTCCGCTATCTGGTCGGCAGCTATTTCAAGGTAGACCCGCGCAGCATTCACGGCTATGTGATGGGCGAGCACGGCGATTCCGAGTTTGTGCCGTGGAGCCAGGTCTGCATCGCAACGAAGCCGGTGCTCGATGTGATTGCGGAGTCGAACGGGGTCTACAAGAAGGAAGAGCTCGAAAAGATTGAGGTTGATGTGCGAACCGCAGCGGATAAGATCATCGCGGCGAAGAAGGCAACCTACTACGGCATCGGCATCGCGCTGACCCGCTTAACGAAGGCCATTCTCGGCGACGAGAGCTCGGTGCAGACCGTCTCGGTTTATCTCCGCGGCGAGTACAAGCAGAACGGCGTCTTTGCGGGTGTACCGGCGGTCATCAACGCGAGCGGCGTGCAGTCTGTGATTCAATGCCAGATCACCGAAGAAGAGCAGGATAAGTTCAACGCGTCCTGCAAGGAGCTGAAGGATAAGATTGCGGAAGCGGAGCGCGACCTGCATCACTGAACAAGAGAGTCCGGGGGCCTGTCGGCGACGACAGGCTCCTTTTCTGTTACAATAGCGGAGTGAGAGAAAGAAAGAGACGGCGGCGGCGCGCAGTCTCTTTTCGGGCGGGACGGCCTGAAACACGGGAGCGCTTGCGAAGGACAGGGGTCAAGTAATGTCGTCCGAAGCAGTCCTTCGAGAGAGACGCAGAGGCTTCTGAAGGCAAAAGCAAGGTGTGTAGGCGCGAAGCTTTCAGGGAGTTGGTTTGGAATGCCCGGAATCGGGAGAGAAAGGAGTAGCGGTGGAAGCGGGAAAGGTATATTTTGTCGGTGCAGGCCCGGGGGCGGAGGATCTTTTGACCCTGCGCGGCGCGGCACTTTTGGAGGAAGCGGATGTCGTGGTCTATGCGGGTTCCCTCGTGAATCCCGCACTCTTAAAGCGCTGTAAGACAGGGGCGGAGATTCACGACAGTGCGCGGCTTGACTTAAACGAGGTGTTGGACATCCTGATTCCGGCGGCAAAAGAAGGAAAGCGCGTGGTGCGCCTGCACACCGGGGACCCTTCTGTTTACGGCGCGCACCGGGAGCAAATGGATGCTCTCAAGGCGGCGGGGGTGCCCTTTGAGGTCTGCCCCGGTGTCTCCTCCTTCTTCGGTGCGGCGGCCTCGCTCGGTGCGGAGTACACGCTGCCCGGGGTCTCGCAGACGGTCATCCTGACCCGCGCGGCGGGGCGCACGCCGGTGCCGGAAAAGGAAAAACTATCGGCACTCGCGGCGCACGGTGCAAGTCTGGTATTATTTCTCTCGGCGGGGCGCGTTGCCGAGGCGGTGGAAGAGCTGCTTTTGGGCGGCTGCTATACGACAGAGACCCCGGCTGCCATTGTATACAAGGCTACCTGGCCGGACGAACGCATCATCCGCACCACGCTCGGCGAACTTGCAAGAGAAGCGGAAGCTGCCGGGATTCGCAAAACTGCACTGCTTTTCATCGGGGATTTCCTCGGTGAAACGTATGAAAACTCAAAGCTCTACGATCCGAGCTTTACGACTGAATTCAGAGAGGGGAAACAAGCATGAAACCATATACGATTGCGGTGGTCGGCATCGGCCCCGGGGACCGGGAGTCCATGACCTTAAAGGCGCTTCACACGATTGAAGCGGCCGATACCATTGTGGGCTACAGCACCTATTTAAAGCTGATCGAAGACTTATTGGAGGGAAAAGAGGTCGTTCAGAGCGGCATGACCGAGGAGATACAGCGCTGCGAAGAGGCGATTGCCCTTGCGCTTCAGGGAAAACAGGTAGCCGTGGTCTCCTCGGGCGATGCCGGGGTTTACGGCATGGCAAGCCTCATCCTAGAGCTCGCGGCGACACATAAGGAGCTCACGGTGGAGGTGGTGCCGGGCGTCACGGCGGCGCTCTCCGGCGCAGCCCTGCTCGGAAGCCCGCTGACCCTGGACTTTGCCTGCATCAGCCTCTCGGACCTTTTGGTACCCTGGGAGCAGATTGAGCGGCGGCTTAAGAGCCTCGCGGCTTCGGGCATGGCGGTGGTCATCTACAATCCGGGCAGCCGTAGCCGAAAGGACTGCCTCTCGCGGGCAGCGGAGATTTTCCTCGAGACGCGCAGGGCGGACACGCTCTGTGCGATTACACGGAATATCGGTCGCAAGGGTGAGAGCAAGGAGTTGCTGACACTCGGTGAACTTCGGGAGCGTGAGGTCGATATGCGGACCACGGTCTTTATCGGCGCGGAGGACAGCATAGAATTGAACGGCTATCTCCTGACGCCGCGCGGCTATGACAAAAAGAGGAAGGGCTAAAGTGGCGTTGCAAGGAAGCGAGACGGCTTTTTTTGAGGCGATTGCGCACATCTTGCCGCCGAATCGGACGGCGACGGATGTTGCGGCGAGCAAGTTTCTCTCGATTGCGATGCCGCTTCACGGGCTCGGTGTGCTCGAAGAGGATTTGATTCGCATTGCCGGGATTCAGGGGACTGCGGCGCTGCAACTCAAGCCGCGCAAGTTGTTTGTCTTCTGTGCGGACAACGGCGTGGTGAAGCAGGGCATCACCCAGACCGGGCAGGAGGTGACCGCAGCGGTCTGCGAGCACCTTGCCTACGGCGGCAGCACGGTGAACCACATGGCCGCGCTCGCGGACTGTGCGGTTGTCCCGGTCGATGTGGGCACTGCGGGAGAGCCGCGGGGGGAGGAAATCCTTCGGCGTAAGGTTCGAAGCGGAACGCGGGATTTCACGGAAGAGGCCGCAATGACACGGGAGGAGTGTATACAGGCGCTTTTCATCGGCATGGAACTTGCGGCCGAAGAGAAGCGGCGGGGAACGGCGCTTCTCCTCGCCGGAGAGATGGGAATCGGCAATACGACAACCAGCGCGGCACTTGCGGCTGCGCTGCTGGAACGAAATCCCGCAGAGCTCATAGGGCGCGGTGCGGGGCTCTCGGATGAGGGACTGGAACGCAAGCGGCGCGTGGTGGAAAAGGGGCTGGCGCTTCATCAAGACTTGCGCGGCGATGCGCTCGGGCTTCTGGCAGCGCTCGGCGGGCTTGACCTGGCAGCGCTCGCGGGGCTCATGCTCGGCGCGGCGCTCGAGAAAATTCCGCTGCTCCTCGACGGCATTATCACGGAGACAGCGGCACTTGCCGCGCTTTGCCTGGCACCGGGCGTCCGCGACTATCTCGTTGCGAGCCACTGTTCGGCGGATCCGCTCGCAGGCGCGCTTCTTTCGGAACTTGACTTAAAGCCCCTCATTTCGGCAGGCTTGCACCTCGGCGAGGGCACGGGGGCGGTCGCGGCGCTTCCGCTCCTTGATATGGCGGAGGCAGTGTACCGCGGGGCGGACAGCTTTACGGAGCTCGGCATTGCGGCTTACACGGAGCAGGGAGGGAAGCAATGAATTCCGCCTACGAACACGGCGGCGCCTGTTTTCCGCAGGGCGGCGTGCAGGCAGCCGGGATTACGGACTTTTCGGTGAACATCAACCCGCGCGGCATGCCGCCTGCGGTGGAGGAAGCGCTGCACCGCGCGGTCGCTGCCTGCATCCACTATCCGGACCCCTTTGCGAGCGGGCTTCGCGCGGCGCTTGCGAAGCGCTATGCCGTTAGCGAGACCCAGGTCTTTTGCGGAAACGGCGCGGCGGATGTGATTGAGCGGCTCGCGGAGGTGCTTAGGCCAAAGCGCGCCCTGCTCCTTGCCCCGAGTTTTTCGGAGTACGAGCGAGCGCTCACGCGCCGCGGCTGTCACTGTGACTTTCATGTGCTGCGCCGCGAAGAGGGCTTTCAACTCACGGCGCGCGTGCTCGATGACTTGCGGGAGGAGACAGAACTCTTTTGGCTCTGTCTCCCGAATAACCCGACCGGGCTGGTCCCCTCGGAGGAGCTCTTTCTTCGCATTCTGCGGCGCTGTGAGGAAAATCATATTACCCTCATTACCGACGAGTGCTTCTTTGGCTTTCTGAACCGGGACGATGCACCCTCACTCCGAAAGTATCTGCGCGGAGAGGGAGACATAGCGCGGCGCATCCTGCTCGGCGCGTTTACCAAGACTTTTGCGATGCCGGGCGTGCGGCTCGGCTACTGCGTGAGCTCGGACCCAGCGCTTTGCGCTTCACTCTTTGCGGCGGGACAGCCCTGGCCGGTCTCGGTGCTCGCGGAGGCGGCCGGGGAGGCGGCCCTTGCCTCCGGGGACTGGGAGAAGGAGAGCGCGGCGCTGCTTGCTGCTTGGCGGGCGGAACTCGCCGCGGGCTTGCGTGCTCTCGGGCTATGGGTCTCGGAGAGCGAGTGTAATTTTCTGCTCGTCTCGGACACAGAGCCGGACGCGGAAAAAAACGCGGCAAGACTTCGTTACGCTTCGGCGCGGGGACTCCCGCTTCGAGACTGCGCGAACTTTCGCGGACTTTCCGGGGGTTATTTTCGAACCGCGGTCAAGACGCCCGAAGAGAATCGGCGTCTTCTCTCGTCACTCGCTGCGTTTGAGAAGGAGGGCGAATGGCAAAGGCAATCATGATTCAAGGCACTTGCTCCAACGCGGGCAAGAGCCTTTTTGCGGCGGCGCTCTGCCGCGTCTTTCGGGAGGACGGCTACCGGGTGGCCCCCTTCAAATCGCAGAATATGGCGCTGAACTCCGCGGTCACGCCGGACGGGCTCGAAATCGGAAGAGCCCAGGCCATGCAGGCGGAGGCGGCCGGAATTGCGCCGGATGTGCGCATGAACCCCATACTCTTAAAGCCGAACTCGGACACGGGCTCCCAGCTGGTGCTCTGCGGAAAACCGGTCGGGGACTACAGTGCAATCGAATATCAGAAAAAGAAGAAGGAACTGCTCTCGGAAGTGCTGAAGGCCTATCATAGCCTCGCGGCCGAGCAGGATATCATTGTGATTGAGGGGGCGGGTTCCCCGGCGGAGATTAACCTCCGCGCGGACGACATTGTGAATATGGGTCTTGCCGAGGCGGTCGATGCCCCAGTCATCTTAATCGGTGATATAGACCGCGGCGGCGTGTTTGCCGCGCTCTACGGGACGGTAAAACTCCTCTCAGAGGCAGAGCAGGCGCGCATCAAGGGCTTGGTGATCAACAAGTTCCGCGGCGATATCAAAATCCTGGAGCCGGGCCTCAGACAGATTGAGGCGCTCACCGAAAAACCGGTGCTCGGGGTTCTTCCCTACCGCCATTTTGATTTGGAGGATGAGGATTCCCTTTCGGAACGGCTTCGGAAGACGGAGCGGGAGGCGGATGCCCTGCTTCGCATCGCGGTGATCCGCCTTCCGCGGCTCTCGAACTTCACGGATTTCGACCCGCTGCAGGCGGCGCCGGAGGTAGCGCTTAGCTATGTGAGCAGCCCGGCGGAAATCGGGGCTGTGGACCTCCTGATTTTGCCGGGCTCCAAGAGCACGCTGGATGACCTCGCGTGGTTAAAGGCACAGGGCTTTGCATCGTGTATTCGGGACTTTGCGGCTTCCGGCCGCCCGGTGCTCGGTATTTGCGGCGGCTACCAAATGCTCGGCGAAACACTGCGGGATAAAGAGAGCGGCGTAGAGGCGGCGGGACTTGGGCTCTTGCCGGTCGATACCGTGTTTTACGCAGCCAAGCAAACGGTCTGCGCAGCCGGAACAATTACGGCTTCGAGCGGCTTCTGGGCAGCCCTCGCAGGCGAGAAGCCGCGCGGCTATGAGATACACATGGGACAGAGCCGTATGAGAGACGGCGGAGAGCGCTTTCAGCAGCTTTGCGGGCGTGCGGACGGCTGCGTTGCGGGCGCGGTGTGCGGAAGCTATTTGCACGGTCTCTTTGACGAGCCGGGCGTCGCGGAGACGCTCCTTAAGGCGCTCGCGGCGCGAAAGGGACTTACTTATCCGCACAAGCTGAAAAGTCGCAGGGAGCGGCAGGAAGCGGGCTTCCGGCTTCTTTCGCAAACGCTTCGGGAACATGTTGACTTGCGGGAACTGTACCGCATCATGGGAGTGGAGAGATGAGCATAGAATTTTGGAAGCCGGAGGAAATCGAGGCAGAGAGCTTTCGGCGTATCAGCGAGGAACTCGGCGATCGCTGTTTTCCGGCCGGTGTTGACTTGGTCGTGAAGCGGGTCATACACACGACGGCGGACTTTTCGTTTGCGGACAGCCTGCTCTTTTCGGAAGACGTGGTCGAGCGGGGCAAGGAGGCGATACGGCAGGGCGCCTGCATTGTGACGGACACCAATATGGCGCTTGCCGGCATCAACAAGGCGAAGCTATCGGGCTTCGGCGCCTCTGCGCGCTGCTTCATGGCGGAGGCGGATGTGGCCGCCGAAGCAAAGGAGAGAGGCGTGACCCGCGCGACGGTCTCGATGGAGCGTGCGGCGGCGCTCTCTGCGGAGCGACCGCTGATCCTCGCAATCGGCAATGCGCCGACCGCGCTTGTAAAAATCAAGGAACTCATGGATGCCGGGCAACTGAAGCCCGCGCTTTTAATCGCAGCGCCGGTCGGCTTTGTCAATGTGGTCGAGGCAAAGGAACTCTTTGTCGGGAGCAGCACGCCGCATATCATTGCGCGCGGCCGTAAGGGCGGCTCGACCGTCGCGGCTGCTATCGTGAACGCGATTCTCTATCAGATCTGATCGCTTCCTTACAGCTCGCTGAGAGATTACTCAGGAAACCGAGACAGAAGCAGCGGAGACAAAGGTGACGGTAGAGGGACGGAAGACAAAGAATACAGCGGGACAAATCCGGGGAAGAAAGAGAAGGGAGAGTGAGATGAGCAAGATTTACGAGGCCGTCATGGGATTGGTGGTCGCGGATGCGCTCGGCGTTCCGGTCGAGTTTGAGCCGCGGGACAGCTATCTGGTGACGGAAATGACGGGCTACGGGACCTACCGGCAGCTGCCCGGCACCTGGTCGGATGACAGCTCCATGACGCTTGCGACCTTGGAGAGTTTTAAGCGCAAGGGCTGTGTGGATCCCGCCGATATCATGCAGAACTTTTTTCTCTGGCTCTTTGAGAACCGGTTCACGGCGCGGAACCATGTCTTTGATGTGGGCAATGCCTGCCGAAAGGCCATTTGGACCTACGGGCAGGGAGTCGCGCCCGAGAACTGCGGCGGAACGGGAGAGTGGGACAACGGAAACGGCGCGCTGATGCGCATGCTGCCGCTTGGCCTTTTACTCGAGGGGACGGACGAAGCAAAGGCAGCCGCTGTGCGCCGGGTCGCGGGACTCACCCACAACCACGTGATTTCGCACATCGGCTGCCTGATTTATGTGTTTGTCGCAGTGGAATTGCTTTGCGGAAACGAAAAGCGGGCGGCGCTTTCCTCTGCCTTAGAGCGCGCCGCGCGGATTTACGGACACGAGCCCGCCTGGCAGAACTATGTCCGTCTCCCGGAAATCGAGACCTTGAGCCGCGAGGAGATTAAGAGCAGCGGCTATGTCGTAGACACGCTGGAAGCAGCGCTCTGGTGCCTCTTACGGACAGAAAACTACCGCGACTGCGCCCTCCTCGCCGTAAACCTCGGAGATGATACAGACACCGTGGGTGCGGTGGCGGGCGGCCTTGCGGGGCTCATCTACGGCCTTGACGACGAAACAGGTATCCCAACGGAATGGATTGAAGTGATACCGCGGAAAGAGTGGATACGGGAGCTCTGCGAAGGCGTGGAGGCGATACGCTGCTAGGCGCTTCGGCGGTATTCTAGAATTCGTAATGCGTCCAAAGGCTGATGATTTTTACGGTATTGACTTCTTCGAGAACCTCGTAGACAAGACGATGTTTAACATTGATTCTCCGGGAATAAGCCCCCTGAAGATCCCCAATCAGCTTTTCGTAGGGCGGGGGTGTTTGGTAGGGATTTTCTCTTAGGATCTCGATCAGCGCCTTGGCTTTTGTATCCAATTTTGCCGACTTTAGCTTGGGAATATCGGCAGCGGCTTTTTTTGTATACACGATGGTATACATTACCAAGTGACCTCATCTTCCGACAGGCAGTCTTCCAAAGAGGTGTGCAGTCCCTCGATAATCTTCGCACGTTCTTTCGGGAGAGAAGAGAGATACAAGGTCTCCATCAGGCTGTTATAGTCTTCCTCGCTGATTAGGACAGCATTGCCTGCTTTGGTGCTGATATTCACAGGTTCGTTATAACGTATGGTCTGTTCCAGAAGTTCAAAGATGTTTTTTCTGAAGTTGGTAATATTTGTGTTCAGCATAACGACACCTCCTTGTGCGTACATGATAACGTACATATTTGGACGTGTCAAGAAGCTTGGAATGAGGAAGGCACAGAGAGAAAAGGCAAGAGAAAGGAGACAGAATGGCAGAAGAAAAGAAGATGGGACGTCCGACGGATAACCCGAAAGGCCGGCCTATCCATGTGCGGTTGGATGCCGAGGCGGACGCGATTTTGGAAGCGTACTGTGCCAAAGAGGGCGTGACACGGGCAGAGGCAATTCGGCGCGGTATTTACCTGTTGAACAAGCAGAACTGACTTAGGAAAAAGAGGGCGCAGCCGCGCCCTCTTTTTCGTGTGATGGTTCGTGTGATGAATGCTCCAAATCGAAGCACTTTTTGCATAGGATACAGCCGATATTTCGCCAATCGCGACAAAGAAAAAGCACGCATCTACGCCGTTTCCGACGTAAATACGTGCTTTCTATGAAGAGCTGATGACGGGAATCGGACCCGTGACCTCCGCACTACCAATGCGACGCACTACCGACTGTGCTACATCAGCCTCTTGCCATAAGGCTTGTATAGAATAGCACGGAGAGAAGTCATTGTCAATGAAAAGTTTTCTCGAGCCGATGTAAAAATAAGGAGGCCGAGAGAAGGTCCGCGGCGCCGCCGGGACTTACGTTTCGCTGCTTACAAGTTTCCTTGAGCTCGTAGAGCAGGTCTGTTCCCGACGGCGTAAAAGCGCCGCCGTGCGAGAGAATGTTGCGGCAGTCCGCGCGGAGGGTGAGCAGGGCGTCCTTCCCGCCGCGGTACAGCACATTGGTGTCGGAGACATGCAGGATGAGATGCAGGAGCACATTGAGGGCGCTTGCCTCTGCAGGCTGTCCCTCTGCCTCGTACTGCCGAAGCAGAGGCAGGGCAACACTGCGCAGCACCGGGAAGCCCTTGGCCGCCGCGCTGCGAACGCCACCAGCGCCGTCGCGGTGCAGCACCGCTTCGCCGTGGGCCTTTCCGACTTCCCCTGCCTTTAATTCGGCAAGCTCCTGCCGCAGAGTATCGCCGACCAGATTTTGCACCTCATCCAAAATGGCCTCGGCGCCGAGCTTGCCGCTTTTGGCGTAGAGGAGCCCTGCGCCTGCAGAGAGGAGTCCTAGGGTAAAGACAGCGCCCTTATGCGTGTTGACACCGCCGGTTGCATCGTACATCTCGTATTCGGCGCGTTTTCCGATTTCCCGGAGCAGCGGAAAGAGCGCGACTTCCGTTTTGCGAGCTGCGTTCGGCAAAGCGGGAAGCGTGAAGCAGCTTTGGTAACTTACGAGCGCCATTTCCCGGAGGAAGGGGCTGATTGCGGCGGTGCTCAGGATAAAGTCCTCGAATTTCATATCCGCGTGCGCACCGGCGTCGATGCGGTCCACAAGTCCCGGCTTCGGCGCGGCGTAGACTTCGTCGAGGAGGGAGAGTGCCGCATGGTTTTCGAGCGCGGAGAAGAAAGACGCGGAGAGCGGAAAGGCCTCGTGGAGCAGAGCTTCGCAACGGGAAAAGAGCGCCTCGACACTGTGGGCGCGGCTTCTCGCGCAGACTACGGCTGCCTCCTCGCAGAGCAGGCAGCGGCGGGGCGGCAGAGAAAAATCCTCGCGGGATAGTTTCCGTCCCGTAGAATCCAGCACGTCGATGTCAAAGAGCCGGGCGAGCGGCTCGCTGTCTTCGAGCGAAACGGCGAGGCGCTTCACAGCTTCGGGCGGTGCTCCGACCAGGCAAAGCCAGCTGTCCCCGCTCACGCGGCGCAGTTCGCGCGTCAGGAGGAGCGCGTAGTCCTCGCGTTGTAAGAGCGCCGTGAGCTGCTCTTTGCCGAAGAGAAAGCCGCTCCGAATGAGCGGCGTCTGCTTCACCGCGCCCGGAATATTCATGCCGAAGGAGAGAAGGGCGGTCGGCGCGGGAAAGGAAGCCGCCGCCGCGAGCATTTCGTTCTGCGCGAGGACGCGCTCATCGCGCGCCTGCATCATATCTTCGACGCTCACGGCGTAAGGGGTAAAATCGGACATGGAACTCCTTTCTCAGGAAGAAGCTTTGAGCGCTGCAAGTTCATTCCAATGGGCGGTTAACCATTCGCCTGTGACCGGGGGCACGAGAGACAGTACTTCCGGACAGACGCCTTTTTTTTCGAGCAGGGCGCGCACCCGGGAGGCGCTGATCGGCGTAGCCCCCAGTTCACGCCGCGGCAGTTCGTCGAGCAAAATACCGGCGGGCGGCAAAAGTTCCCGGAGCGCCCGATTATAGCAGGCTGTCGTCGGGTCCAGCGGTTCCGAGCCCACAAAGCGGACGGAAATGCCGAGCTTCGGGGCGAGGCAGCGCGCAAAGAGTGTCGCATCCAGTTCGCACTGGAGGGCGGCGGCATCCTCCCCCGCTTTTAGGAAATAGGTCGGGAAGGTGTTGCCGGAAATCATATAGGGGCCGCTCAAAAAGACATGTACATTCGGCAGGTCTTTGACGCCCTCTTTGACCAGCTGAAAGCGAACCTCGGTCGGGAAAAGAGAGCGGTTTTCTTCGACCACAAAGAGGCAGAGCAGGTCTACCTTTGCCGCAGCGTATTCCACGAGCGCGCGGTGGCCGAGCGTAAAGGGATTACAGTTCATCACAATCGCGCCGACCGTTTTTCCTTCGTGCGGCGGCAGGGCAGCGCGCACGCGCTCCGCATAGCGCTCGGGGCCGTCCGGGCGGTTTTCGAGCATCGCAAGCGCGCCCGTCTCCGCGAGCAGGCGAAGGCCGCAGGCAGAAAAGAGCAGCGCCTTTTCGCGCCGCGTGATCACAAAGAGATCAAAGTAGCCGCGCTGAAAGCGGTTTTCAATGAGAGCCGAGAGGAGGGTGCCGAGCGCATTCTGTCCGCGCAGTTCCTCGCTGACCGCAAAACACTTTAGGAGCGAAGCGGCGGCGCAGCCGCAGCCAACCAGAGTTTCGTCCGCGTCGAAGATGCCGTAGGCCGCATCGAGATCGGGCTCGCACTGCAAATTATTTTCCGCGAGAAAGGCGCGGAGCTTTTTCGACTCTGAGGGATAGGAGAGCAGAATCTCTCCGAGATGATAATTGTCTGTCATACAAGGTACTCGCTTCCGAAATCTGTTACCGTTTGCCGCTTCAGCATAGCACAGAGTAGGGAAAAACAAAACGCCGGGGCAGGCTCCCCGGCGTTTTGGAACCGGTTTCGGTTCCGACGCTGCCTGTTTATTTAGTCCGCAAACTGAAAGGGCTTAATCTCGCGAACCACATCCATGATGCTGCCGTCGCGCGCCTCGATGATACCGACCACGCGCTCTCCGAACTGCACGCGCTCCGGCTCGCCTGTCATCGCATAGGCAATGTCGCGGAGCTCTTCGATGCTCTTTAACGGGAGACCCGAATCCTTCAGCGCGTCCATTAAATCCTGCCGCTTCGGGTTAATCGCGATGCCGTAGTCGGTGATCACGACATCCACGTCCTCACCCGGCGTTGTGACCGTGGTCACGTCGGTGCAGACCGAGGGAATACGACCCTGCAGAATCGGCGTGATCACGATGGTGCACTTTGCGCCCGCCGCCGTGTCCGGGTGGCCGCCCTGCGCGCCGCTCACCACGCCGTTCGAGCCCACCACGACATTGCAGTTGAAGTGCACATCGACCTCGAGGGCCGCAAGAATCACGAAGTCGAGCTTGTTGACATAGGCACCCTTGTTAAACGGGTCCGCATACTCGCCCGCCGTGATGTAGTGGTGGTTCGGGTTGGTCGCCGCGCTCTGAATCGCGTACTCGTCAAAGTCCTGGGTGTCCACAAGCGTGCGCGCAAGCCCCTCTTCGAGAAGCTGGCACATCGGCTTCGTGATGCCGCCGACACCGAAGCTCATGTGGATGTTCCGCTCGCGCATCACATCCGCGAGCGAAATCGTGCTCGCAATCGAAGCGCCGCCGACACCGGTCTGGTAAGAGAAACCGTCCTTAAAGTAGGGCGTGCGCTTCACGACCTCGGTGCAGTAGCTTGCCATGAGGAGCTTTCTCTGGTCGGAGGTCGGCTTTGCCGCACCCGTCGCAATCTTTGAGGGATCGCCGATTTCATCGACCACGACCACATAGTCCACATAAATCTGGCTGATCTGATGCGGCCAGTTCGGGAAGGGAACCAGGCAGTCCGTGACCGCGACCACCTTGTCCGCATAGAGCGCATCCGGTGCGGAGTAGGAGAGCACGCCGCAGTTTGCCTTGCCGCCGTTTGCGTTTAAGTTGCCGTACTCGTCCGCGGTCGGCGCGCCGATGAAGGCGATGTCAATGTGGGTTTCGCCGGACTCAATCGCGCGGACGCGGCCGCCGTGGCTCCGCATGATTGCGAGCCCCTGAAGACGTCCCTCGGAGATGGCCTTGCCGATTTCGCCGCGCACACCCGAACTCTGAATGTTGGTGATGGTCCCGTCGTCGATCATGTAGACGATGGGGTTATTCTGACTGCCCATGGAGGAAGCGCAGATGGTAATGTTCTTAATGCCGAGCTTATGCACCTCTTCCATGACCATGTTGAGGACTTTGTCGCCCTCGCGGAAGTGGTGGTGGAAGCTCAGCGTCATGCCGTCCTTGATTTCGCACTTTAACAGTGCGTCTTTGATGGACGGGAGGAGTTTCGAGCCCTCGGAATTGATGACGGGCTTGACGCGCGCGCCGTCGTGGCGGTACTCTTTGCCGTCCATCGCATGGGAGCCGCGGAACACATCCTTTCCGGTCACCCGTAAAATCTCTTCCGGAATATCTCTGCCGACTGCATTTTTCATTTAGAGTTCCCCCTTGTACACGCCGGATGCCTTGGCGAGCGCAATGACACGCTGCGCGCCGTCGTAGAATGCAATGTCAATCATCTTGCCGTCCACTGTGAAGACGCCTATGCCTTCCTTCCGCTTGGAGTCGATCTCGCGGATCACCTTCTCGGAGAAAATGATCTCCTTCATGCTCGGCGTGAAGACTTCGTGGACAATCGGAATCTGGCGCGGGTTGATGATGGACTTGCCGTCAAAGCCCATGTCCTTAATCAGCATGACTTCTTTCCGGAAGCCCTCGAGATTGTCGAGGTCGGTCCAGACCGTGTCAAAGCACTGCACGCCCGCAGCGCGCGCTGCGATGATCATCAGCTGGCGCGCGCCCATGAGTTCCACGCCGGTGCCGGTGATCTTGGTCTGCAGATCCTTCGTGTAGTCGCCGCCCGAGAGCGCAATGCCGATCATGCGCTCGGAAGAGGTGCAGACCTCGTAGGCGTTCATGACGCCCTTTGCGGATTCGAGTGCCGCCATTAAGAGCGTGGAACCCTCCGGGCGCTCAAACTCGCGCTCTGCGGCAAGGACAGCGTCCTCGACCGCCTTGACCATCTTGGCGTCTTCGGTCTTCGGGATGCGGAGCACATCCACGCCGCCCGCGACCGAGCAGCGAATGTCTTCCTTCCAGTATTCGGTGTCAAGGCCGTTGATGCGCACCACGCGCTCGCAGCCGCGGTAGTCGACATTCTTTAGCGCCTGGTAGAGCGAAAAGCGCGCCGTGTCCTTTGCGGTCACGGCGACCGCATCCTCAAGGTCCAGCATCAGTGAGTCTGCACCGTAGAGATAGGGATCCTTGATTAAAGAGGGCTTCTGCGCATTCAAAAACATCATCGAGCGGCGCAGGCGCTTTTTATTCGGATGGCTCATCTGACCGCACCTCCCCAGGGAATGTTGTCGTACTGATCCACTGCACGGAACACGGCGCCCTCAATGCGTGCCTTAATCGTGCAGTCCAGTGCGCCCTTATCGACAATCGAGATTCTTACATTGTCGATGCCGAGATCCTTAAGGGTCTCGAGCGTCACCTTTTTGATCTGGTTTCCGAACTGGTGAATGACTGCGCTCTCCAGCGAAAAATCGACCTTGCCGTTGCCCGGTTCCACCGTGACCTGGCAATCGCTGGACTCGAGAGTGCCGGCGACCGCCGGCTTTTTGATCTCCATAGCTGCCTCCTTCTGCGTAACAAACAATTGTCTGAAATCATTGTAACTTTTGTTGGGTATGGACTTCAAGGTAATTATTGACTATGATGAGTATAGTGTTTTTATTATAAAAATAGCGTGAGGAAACAAGCGTGAACGAACGACAAATCAAATACATGCTCACCATATTCCGGGAGGGTAGCATCAGCCGCGCGGCCGAGGTGCTCTATGTCTCCCAGCCCTCGGTGAGCCAGATGGTGCGAAAGGTAGAGGAGGAACTGCGCGCGGAGCTCTTTGTGCGGCACACGAACCCCATGGTTCTGACCCCTGCCGGTGAGTGCTACATGCAGGCGGCCCGCGCCATTCAGAGCATACAGCAAAATCTGGAGCGCCAGCTCGAGGAGATACGCCTCGGGACGCGCGGCAGCATACGCCTCGGCATGCCCCTGCAGCGCTCTCTGGAACTCTTACCGGAGATCTTTCCGCGCTTTCACGCGCGCTATCCGGCCGTGAACTTAAAGCTGACGGAACTGGGATCGGATGCGCTCGAAACCATGCTCTTGAATCATCAACTGGATCTCGCCTGTCTCACGACCAGCGCAAAGACCAACGCGCTGAACTACATCCTCGTGAACCGCGAGGAACTGGTGCTGCTCGCCTCCAGAAATACGGCGCTCGCCGGACGCATGGAAGAGGGAAGGCCCATCGGCATACGAGAGGCCGAGGCAGAGTCCTTCATCAGCCTTCGCACCGGGCACTCGACTCGCATCACCCAGGACGGACTCTTCGCGGACGCGCACATCTCCCCCGACATCCTCTTCGAGACCGAGAGCATTGAAGTCGCGAAGCACGCGGTGGGGCCCTGTCAGGCCGTGTTCCTCTGTCCGAAGAACTACATCGATATCTCACCGGAACTCAAAAAGACCTGCGTGGTCTACCCGCTCATCGATGTGGAACAGGGGAGGCATTTCTATATCTGCCATAGGAAGGACCAGTACCTCACGCACTACATGGTCGAGCTGATTCGGCTCTTGAAGCCGGACTTTGCAATGCCGCGAACCGAGGAGCTCCCGGAGGCCTGAGCCATGTCCGTTACGCCGCATACGAAAAGAAAATGCTCTGCCAATCGGCAGAGCATTTTCTTATGCTTGAATGTTTGCTTCCTCGGATTTACGCCGGGATGATGCCGACCAGGATTGCGAAAATCATGCAGAGGAAGGAGAAGCCCCACACATAGAAGAAGCTTGCGCGGATGTGATCCTTGATGTCCACTTCTGCAAGACCCACGCCGAGCAGGGTCGCCGGAACCATGGGGCTTATGAAGGTTGCGCAGTTGCGGCAGACCGCCATGGAAATTGCAATCGGGAGCGCCGGAATGCCGAAGCCCTCGCCGATCGAAATCATGACCGGGAGCATACCGTAGAAGTAGCTGTCCGTATCGAACGCCAGCGCCAGCGGAACCGAGAGAATACCGATGACCAGCGGCAGGTGCGCGCCGAGTGCAGCCGGAAGAATCATGGTGATCAGAGAGGACATGCAACTCACAACGCTCGGAATCGCAACGTCGTCGACCTTGACAGTCTTCACGAGGATACCCATGAGGAGCGCAGCGCCCATCAGGGTGGTGCACATCATGAGAGCCGGAACCGCGTGGGAGTTAAGGATCTTCTTCTGGAGTTTGATGTCCGTGTAGTTCACGAGAATCGAGATGCCGACGCCGAGCATAAACGGAACATAACTCGGGAACACATCCCAGATCAGCAAGGCGATGACCGCAATCGTGAGGAGCATGTTAAAGAAGAAGAGCTTCGGGCGAGCCAGTTCGCCGAGCTGTCCCTCTTGGCCTGCCTCGACCTCGACCGCCTCTTCAGTCTGTGCAAGCTTGCCGTTCAGACCCGCGCCGCGCGCCTTCTCCTGAATACCGGTGAGAACCGCGTGTGCCAGTGCAAGGACTATACCGAAGACCTGAATCGGCAGCAGCTTATTCCAGAGCTGACCTGCCTCCATGCCGAGCACGGAAGCCGCGCGCATCGTGGGGCCTGCCCAGGGCATCAGGTTCAGGACACCCATCGCGAGAACCGTGATGCGGAGCAGCGAAGTTTTGCGCATGTGCATTTTCTTGTAGACCGGCAGCATGGCGGGGACTACAATCAGGAAGGTCGAAGCGCCGCCGCCGTCTAGGTGGCCGATGATTGCGATGATCGCGGTCATGACCGCGACACCGATGACATTGTCGCCGACCAGCTTCATGAGCTTGCCGATGATAACGTCGAAGAGGCCGGCATCCGTCATGATGCCGAAGAAGAGGACGGAGAAGACAAAGAGAGCAGCCGTGGGACCGGTACTCTTAAAGCCTTCTTTGATGAGAGACGCAACATCCTTAAACGTGTAGTAGCCGCCGAACACCAGAATCAGTGCGAGTATCGACGGGAAGAGGATGAAAGCGATGCTCGGAAGGGTTTTACTCTTAAAGAGTGTGACGACAATCGCAATGATGGTCAAAAACCCGAGTATGCCTACGGTTACTTGGTTCATACTGCATGTACCCCCTTAGTCCAAATTTGGCAGTAATATATAAAAGGAATATACTGAAAATACGGAAAATTTACAAATATCATTTCAAGGGTAAATTTATAATCTTCTTCTTATGGTCGCACATTGTATGCAAAATAACGAAAAATACAGGTCGTTCGGACAGGAGGTAGCGGTTTGTCTGAGAGAAACGAAGGTGCGGCGCTCTGCGTGCGGGATGCGGCGCTGGTGCGCGGGAACACGGAAATCTTTCGCGATGTGAACCTATCGGTTGAGCCGGGGGAGCTGCTTGCGCTCCTTGGTCCCTCCGGCGCAGGAAAGACCAGCCTGCTTCGCGCGATTGCGGGCTTTTTACCGCTCGCGGCGGGTGAAATCCGTTTTGACGGTGTGCGAATGAACGAGTGCCCGGTCGAAGAGAGACAGCTCGGCATGGTCTTTCAGGAGCACCGCCTGTTTCCGGCGCTCACGGTCTATCGGAATCTGGAAATCTGTCTGACCGGGACTGTGACAGCGCGTGTCACAGCGGCAGAGGCAGCGGCGCGCATTGCGGAACTTCTGCCCGCGCTCGGACTCACCGGCCTCGAGGCGCGCTTTCCGGCAGAGCTCTCCGGCGGACAGCAGCGCCGCGTGGCACTGGCCCGCGCCCTTTTGGTGCGCCCGCGGCTCTTGCTGCTCGATGAGCCCTTTACCGGTCTCGACGCGCCACTTCGCCGGGAACTCACGGAACTTCTCCGTTGGGAACAGCGCTCGCGCGGTCTCACGACGGTGTTTGTGACCCACGACGAGGAGGATGCGGCG
>NZ_DBHIHF010000031.1:0-24268 GCF_057248925.1 Stomatobaculum sp. | reverse complement strand
TCCAGTTGTGGTGCCTAACGATAGTCAATGTGTCCAGAATTCTGGGTACATATCACATTCTTGAAGGTGCTTTTATTGCATCGTGATAAGAATTGTAGGATTACCATACATGTGTTACAGCAGTGAAAATAGAGAACGGAAGAACTCGCTTTGTGGTCGGTCGAAAGGAGTCACAATCCGTTTTGTTGACACTGAATGAGCGAACCACAAGATTTCGACACATTATAAAGATACCCGGTAGAAGCACACAGGCAGTTGAGCAAGGTTTAAAAAAGCTCCGAGAGCTGTACGGAGAACGATTCAGCCAAGTTTTTCGCTCCATCACAAGTGATAATGGCAGTGAATTTGCTTCACTGCCACAGTTGCTTCCCACGATACCCATATACTATGCTCATCCGTACTCCGCCTACGAACGCGGACTGAACGAAAAGCAGAACTCCTTGATTCGCCGGTTCTTGCCGAAGGGGCGTTCTTTTGATGTCGTTACGGATGAGCAAATACGAGAGATTCAGGACTGGATCAATCAACTCCCCCGAAAATCTTTTCATTACAGTTCGCCGGAGGAATTATTTCAGACTGTCCTACTTGATCTTGCAATCTAGATGGATTTTGTATTCCTGATTGTACTGTCTGTTAGTTGCCACTGTAAACACCTCCTTATTCTCTTGATATAATGAAATCCTTGAGAATAAGATGTCAACTTTATTTATACAGCATCAGATACTTGAACTAGGCCACACGTTCTGCGGAAACCGAATTGGATGTGAACGAAAAAACACCTCCTTTACAGGCTGACCTCATTTAATCAGAAGATGCAAACTAATTTGCGAGCAGTGTCCCGATGGATGGTTTTCCATCGGCACGGACTCGCTGGGATATCCCAGGCCCTTAAAGATCGCACTTCGTGCGGCTGCGCGTTTCTGCGAAACGCTGATACTGCCCCGGCATCAGGAAGAAAAATCATAAATGGCAGCATCAACAGGAGGCAGCTGAGTGAATATGACAGGCATTTTTGTTGAGTATTCCGGGCCTCGTGACACCAGTGTCCGGGCCTTCGGAAACCAGCATTCCGGGAAATAGGAAACCGTGATTCCGATGCTTGGAAACCAACGATCCGGCAATGGAAACCACTCATACGCTGCCTTAGAATTATGGTATGCGCCATCACGGCGTAAATAATTCTAAGGAGGTCGCTCATATGACCAAGTACCGAGAGATTCTGCGCCTGGCAAGTCTGGGTCTCAGTCAACAGAGCATCGCTGACAGTAGCGGTGTATCCAAGAAAACGGTCAACCGTGTGCTTAAGCGCGCCAAAGAGCTCAACATCTTTTGGCCGTTGGAAGCCAACGAGACCGATGCCGTCCTTGCGGAGAAGTTGTTTCCATCCGCACAGAAGCAAGTGTCATCAACAAAACGGATGCCTGACTTCAACTACATCCAGAAGGAGTTGCTTCGCAACGGAGTCAACAAAAAACTCCTCTGGACGGAATACCTGGAGGAGTGCCGCCAGTCCGGCGACGATCCCCTAATGTATTCCCAGTTCTGCTATTACATCCAGCAGGACGGACAGAAACGCCGTGCTACGATGCATATCAACCGAAAGCCCGGTGAGCAGATCGAGGTCGATTGGGCCGGAGATCCTGCTCAGATCACCGATCCGGATACCGGTGAGATCATCCCGGCATTTCTCTTTGTAGGCGTTATGACGTACAGCCAGTACCCTTACGTTGAAGCCTTTATCGATGAGAAACAGCGTGCCTGGATCACAGCTCATGTACATATGTATGAGTACTTCGGCGGTGTTACCCGTATCCTGGTTCCGGATAATACCAAGACAGCTGTGATCCATAACAATGACTGGTATAATCAGGAACTCAATACCATCTACCATGAGATGGCGGAGCATTAAAATCTCCGCTGCAATAATGCCCCGCTTTTGACATAATCCTCCACTTTTATTATTGCAGAGGCCTTAATGGGGCAAGTTAAAACCCCCGGAAATCGGATCTCCGGGGGTTTTCTCTGCACGATATTCTGTTCCCTGCGGTCAGCAGTCTTTCTCCAAATGCCAGATATCATTGTTGTACTGGTCGATCGTTCTGTCGGAGGAGAAGTAGCCCGCCTTGGCGATATTGACTGCCATCTTCTTCGCCCAGCCCATTCTGTCCTCATAAGCTGCCAGAGCCTTGTCCTTGGTCTTGCAGTAACTCTCGAAGTCAGGGAATGTCATGAACCAGTCTTTGCCCAGCAGCTCGTCATAGAGCTGCTTGAGAAGCTTCCTGTCGCCGGCTTCGAGCATCTCTTCACTGACCAGGAAGTCCACAGCCGCGGCAAGTCTCTTGTCCTTCTTATACCAGTTCTTTGCGACGTAATCCGCGTTCTTATAGTGCTCGATGACCTCCTCGGAGGACTGTCCGAAGGTGAAAATATTGTCTTCCCCGACAAGTTCCGCGATCTCGACGTTCGCTCCGTCCATGGTTCCCAGCGTCACAGCGCCGTTGAGCATGAACTTCATATTGCCGGTCCCGCTGGCTTCCTTGGAGGCCAGTGAGATCTGCTCGGAAATGTCCGATGCGGGGATCAGTTTCTCCGCCATGGACACGTTGTAGTTGCGAAGCATGACGACCTTGAGGTAAGGACTCACTTCAGGGTCGTTGTTCACGATGCTGCTGAAGGCGAGGATCGCATGGATTATATCCTTGGCGATCACATAGGCAGGAGCTGCCTTTGCGCCAAAAAATACCGTGATCGGTCTTCTCGGCCTGTAACCGTCCTTGATGTGCAGGTAACGGTCGATGGCCCACAGGAGGTTGAGCTGCTGTCTCTTGTACTCGTGCAGGCGCTTGATCTGCACGTCATAGACGGACTCGGGGTCAACCTTGTCGCCCTGATATTTTTCAAGCCATGCGGAGAACTTGTGTTTGTTCGTGTTCTTCCTGTTCAGGATGCACTGCAGGAAAGTCTCATCCTCCGCGTAAGGAATAAGCTGCTCAAGCTGTCTGGCGTCCGTCTTCCAGCCCTCGCCGATCTTCTCGGTGATCAGCTCTGTCAGCTCAGGGTTGCACTCGATGACCCATCTGCGGAAAGTGATGCCGTTGGTCTTGTTGTTGAACTTCTCGGGATAGAGCTTGTAGAAATCGTTGAGCTCTGTCTCCTTGAGAATGTCAGTGTGAAGTCTCGCGACGCCGTTCACGGAGTGGCTGTAGTGAATATCCATGTGGGCCATATGCACGTTGCCGTACTCGTCGATGATCTGAACGGAAGGTTCTTCATATTTTGCCTTAACAGCGTCATTCATCCTCTTGATAATCGGCATAAGGTGCGGCACGACAGCCTTTAAGAAGTGCTTGGGCCATGTCTCCAGTGCCTCAGCAAGAATCGTGTGGTTCGTGTAAGCACAGACATCAGTCACAATCTGATATGCTTCTTTCTCCTCAATGCCCTTTTCGGTCAGAAGGCGCACCAGTTCCGGAATGACCAGAGAAGGGTGCGTATCGTTGATCTGGATCGCCGCGTAGTCGGCAAGGTCATGCAGGTTGCTGCCGCGCTCCACGCACTCGTCGAGGATCAGCTGGGCGGCATTGCTGACCATGAAATACTCCTGATAGACGCGGAGAAGCTTTCCGTCCTCATCGCTGTCATCGGGATACAGGAAGAGGGTCAGGTTTTTCTCGATCTCTTTTTTGTCAAAATCGATACCCGAGCCGATCAGTCCCTCATTGACCGTGTCCAGGTCAAAGAGACGAAGGCGTCCGCACTTGCTTCCGTAACCTGTGACATCGATCTCATACATGGTGGAAAGAAGCTCCAGATCGCCGCACTGCACCTTATAGTGCTTGTCGGTGCGCTTCATCCAGTTGGTCATGCCCCACTTGCGCCAGTAGTCAGGTATCGTGTGCTGCTTGCGGTCCTCGAAGGACTGTTTGAACAGACCGCAGTGGTAGGCCAGGCCTACGCCGTCAGCGGGAAGGCCCAGTGTCGCAAGGCTGTCGATGAAGCAAGCTGCAAGTCTGCCAAGGCCGCCGTTTCCGAGGGAGGGCTCGTATTCAAATTCCTCCAGCTCCGTAATGTCTTTCCCAGCCTCAGCCAGTTCCTCTTTCACATCATCGTAGATGCCGAGGTTGATCAGGTTGTTGGAAAGAAGTTTACCGATCAGGAATTCTGCCGAAATATAGTAAACTTTCTTCTTTCCGCTGTTGTATCCCCTGTTCCTGCAGGCGTCCTGCGTCAGGGCCAGCGCCGCGTTGTAAAGTTCCAGAATCGTGCACTCGCTAAGTGCTTTTCCAGTGTAATCTCTGAGTTTTAATGTATTCATTACTGCCTCCTGCGGAAGATCTCCGCTGCTTACAATGGTTCCATTTATTATAATGATTTATATGTGTGATAATCTTGCAGAATAATGGCAAATAATAGTACAATAATGATATTAATTAATTCAGCACAAAGAAGGGCACAAAGAAGGGTTCCGTTTTTATGAATCTCGAGGAATACTCACAATACAGAGAGACCCTGCTGCATGAGCAGCCGGGTTTCGCCTACAACACTTACCTGTGTACCATCCCCCAGGACTTTGCCCCGGTGGATCTGCACTGGCACGACCAGATGGAGATCATCTATGTCAAAAAAGGGCGCGGCACAGTGACCGCCTCTTCCCGCAAATATCCCGTCATGGCCGGTTCCATCATGCCCATCCTCCCCGGTGAACTCCACGCCATCGACGGCGACCCCGGCGTGCGGATGGAGTACGAGAATATCATATTCCCCCTCTCCCTTTTGGACAATCAGGTTGAAAACGACTGGGCAAGGCGCAATATTCTGACCCCTCTGCAGATGGGGACCCTGCGCTTCCCCCGCCCGATCTACGCGGACACCGCGATGCACGCCGAGGTATCCGCTGCCCTTGACGCGGCTGACGATGCCTGTAGCAAGAGGCCTGACGGCTATTCTCTTTTGGTGCGCAGCAGCCTGTTTCGTTTTTTCTTTGCGCTCTACACCCATCGGATCCGCGAGGAAAGCTTACCGCCGTCCCCCTACGAGGACGCCGTCAAGCAGGTCCTGCTCTACGTCCAGAATCACTTTTCGGAGCCGATCACGGTAAGCGACGCCGCAAGTCTTATTGACTATAGCGACGCTCACTTCATGCGGGTCTTCCGCCGCGAGACGGGATTCACTTTCGGCGAATACCTGTCGGATTACCGGCTCAGATACGCGTCCTATCTGCTCAGGGAGCGCCCGGACTCTGTCGGTGCCATCGCCTCCCTGTGCGGGTTCGACAACTTCTCTTATTTTATCCGGCGCTTCCGCCGCAAATACGGAATGTCCCCGAGGGAATACCGCTCCCACGGGCGCCAGAATACAAAAAGCTCGTAAATTAAGGCTTTATACAACATTTCTCCGTTTTAAGAAGATCGTAAAACGAGTATACTATTAAATACAGGCTGCACTATTCTGCACATTTTTCATTTTCTGCGGCGCGCCTGTATCAAAAGGCTGTCGGGATGGTATGTGCCAGGAGTTCCCAAAGGAAAAGTGGGTGGACGCCCGCCGGGAAGATGTACTGGATGCGCCATACTTCCACGTAGTCTTCACTGTCCCGGAGGAACTGAACCCGGTAATCTATAGCAACTAGAAGCTTCTGTATGATGCCCTTTATCACGCTTCATCTGAGACACTGCGGGAACTGGCCTCAGACAGCAAGTATCTTGGTGCGGATATCGGGGACATCTATATTCTCCATACCTGGGGGAGTGAGATGAACTTCCATCCCCACATCC
Source organism: Stomatobaculum sp. (assembly GCF_057248925.1). NCBI lineage: Bacteria > Bacillati > Bacillota > Clostridia > Lachnospirales > Lachnospiraceae > Stomatobaculum > Stomatobaculum sp. Next base: position 18,494 of record NZ_DBHIHF010000031.1, on the reverse strand, counting down.
ATGCCGTTGTGCTTGACGGCGGTCTTGACTCCAAAAACCATTGGAAAGACAAAGGAAATGAACAGAAAGGAGCAAGAAATGAGTAGGATGTTGATACTGTCTCCGCTGGAATGAATGCGTAGAAACAATGCAACAAAACAAATTATATTGCATGAATAATATGCAAATATATTTGGAAAAACCATTGCAATGCAACATGTGTTATTCTGTTTTCGGCAACAAGACAGAACAGCTTGAAATTACACTAAAAAGAGAAGGGAAATGAACAGAAATGAGTAGGATGTTGATACTGTCCCCTCTGGATGGCAGGGTGATACCGCTGGAGGAAGTGCCGGATGAGGTTTTCGCGGAAAAGGTGCTGGGAGACGGCGCAGCCGTGATTCCTGAGAACGGAAACATTTACAGCCCGATAGACGGCGAGATCGTCTCTATTCCGGAGAGCCTTCATGCATACGGAATCCGGTCTGACGCCGGGATCGAAATGATCGTCCACTTTGGCCTTGAGACCGTGAACCTGAAGGGAGAAGGGTTCTCCCCGAAGGTGAAGGTGGGGGACAGAGTGAAAGCGGGTCAGCTTCTCTGTACAGCGGATATGGACTTCCTGAAGTCAAAGGGCATCAACACGGTGACGCCGGTGCTGGTGACAGACGGAGCAGAGGAGGGAAGCTTCTCTGTAAAGACAGGAGAGATCCGCCATGGGGAAGAGATCATGACTGCGGAGATCAGCGTGGATGCGGCAGCCGCCGCGGATGGAGATGCGCAGAAAGCGGACCCCTCGGACGCACAGCCGGCAGGCAAGGCAGCTGCGGCAGCACCCTCCGCCAAAAAGAAGTTCCCCATCGACTTTGACTTCCTGCAGAAGCTCGGCAAGTCCCTCATGACCGTGATCGCGGTCATGCCCGCCGCGGGTCTGATGATCAGTCTCGGCAACATTCTGACGATGTGCTTCCCGGAAGGCTTCGGCCTCATGGCGGGCAATACCATGGCCCAGATCGGCTGGGCGATCATCGGAAACCTGCACATCCTGTTTGCTGCCGCCATCGGCGGTTCCTGGGCGAAGGAGAAAGCAGGAGGCGCCTTTGCCGCAGTCATTGCTTTCTGTCTCATCAATGTCGTCACCGGCGCCATGCTGGGTGTGAGCTCGGCCATGCTGAAAGATCCGACGGCAGTCACCCACACGCTGCTCGGAAAAGAGATCCTGGTGAAGGATTACTTTGTCGACATCCTGGGAAGGCCCGCGCTGAACATGGGCGTGTTCGTAGGTATTATCGCCGGTTTCGTGGGCGCCAACGCATACAATAAGTATTATAACTTCCGGAAGCTTCCGGACGCGCTGTCTTTCTTTAACGGCAAGAGATTTGTTCCCCTGGTGGTGATCTTCTACTCTACGGTGACGGCGATCATCTTAAGCGTAGTGTGGCCGGTGGTCCAGGGCGGCATCAATGATTTCGGTGTGTGGATCGCGAACTCCAGCTCCACCTCCCCCATTCTTGCCCCGTTTATCTACGGCACTCTGGAGCGTCTGCTGATCCCCTTCGGCCTGCACCACATGCTGACCATTCCCATGAACTATACCTCTTTCGGAGGCACCTACACGATCCTTACGGGAAGCAGCGCCGGGACCCAGGTGTTCGGACAGGATCCGCTTTGGCTCGCCTGGACCACGGATCTCATCAACTTTAAGAACGCGGGCGATACCGCTGCCTATACGAACCTCCTCACCACGGTGACGCCTGCCCGCTTCAAGGTTGGCCAGATGATCGGCGCCACAGGCCTTCTTCTCGGCATCGCCCTGGCGATCTACCGCCGGGTGGAGCCGGAGCACAGGGCAAAGTACAAGTCCATGCTGATCTCCACTGCGGTCGCGGTCTTCCTGACCGGTGTCACGGAACCTCTGGAGTTCATGTTTATGTTCTGCGCACTGCCGCTCTACTTGGTGTACGCAGTTCTCCAGGGCTGCGCGTTCGCCATGGCCGGCATTATCCACCTCAGGCTTCATTCCTTCGGGAACCTGGAGTTCCTGACCCGCGTTCCCATGGCGCTGAAGGCAGGGCTTGCCGGGGACCTGGTAAACTTTGTGATCTGCGTGGTCGTCTTCTTTGCGATCGGTTACTTTGTGGCGTATTTCATGATCGGAAAGTTCGGCTACGCTACGCCGGGCCGTCTGGGAAATTACATGGATGACGAAGGCAAGGAAGAGGCAGGCCCCGCTGCCGGCGCGGCAGGAAACGCAGCGGGTGGGAACAGCCAGCCCGAGCGTATCATCGCCCTCCTTGGCGGACGGGAGAACATTGAATATGTGGACGCCTGCATGACCAGGCTCCGCGTGACAGTGAAGGATCTCTCCAAGGTGGCTGAACTTCCGGCGTGGAAGGCAGAGGGCGCCATGGGCCTTGTGAAGAAAGACAACGGCATCCAGGCAATTTACGGACCCAAGGCGGACGTGCTGAAATCGGATATCAACGATATCCTGTAACAATTCAGCACCCCGGAAAAAATGAGTGAAATATGAACGGGGAGCCTGCTCACCGGGCAGATTTTGCTCAATACGCAGAGGAAAGAACTATGAGACTGCTTACTATCAATATTCACAGCCATGGAAGTGACTTTGAACCGGAACTTTATCATCAGAAGATGAAGGCGCTGGCGGCATTTATTAAGGAAGAAGAGATCGATGCCGCGGCGATCCAGGAATGCAGTGAAGAGGAGGACAGGCCGGTGGTCTCCGGCCCCCTCCCCATGCATTGGGTGCCGGCCGGACCGGACTCCCGCGTCCGGGAGGATAACTGTGCGCTGGTCCTGGCGGAGGAACTTCAGGGCCTGCAGCAGGAGTACTGGTGGACCTGGACCGGAGCGAAGCTCGGGTACGGAAAATACAATGAGGGTCTGGCCATCTTCAGCCGCCGCCCTGTTACAGGCGCGGACAGTTTCTATATTTCCGGCGTCCGGGACTTCTCCAACTGGAAGACCCGGAAGGCTCTGGCGGCCTGCACCGCTGACGGGCCTGCCTTTTTGAGCGTCCACATGGGATGGTGGAATGATCCGGAGGAAAACTTCCGGGGGCAGATGGAACGGCTGCAGAAGGCGCTCCGCGAAAGGAAGCTTCGTCCGCAGGACGGTTCTGACAGTTTCCTTATGGGAGATTTCAACAGTCCCGCAGCGATCCGCGGAGAGGGAAGGGACATGGTCCTGGACCTCGGGTGGCGGGACAGTTATGAGGATGCCGAAATAAAAGACAGCGGCATCACCGTTCCGGGAAACATCGACGGATGGAGGGACGGTGAACATACGGGCATGCGCCTGGATTATATCTGGACCGCAAAAAGGCACAGGGTGCTTCAGTCAAAGGTGGTCCTGAACGAGATCAGCGGGCCGGTGCTTTCCGACCATTTCGGAGTCCTGGCGGTGATCGAATGAATAAAGGAGCAGACAGCATGAGAGAAAGTGGAATTCTTCTTGCCATCAGCAGCCTTCCTTCCGAATACGGGATCGGCTGCTTCAGCAGGGAAGCATATGAGTTTGCGGACCGCCTTTCAGAGGCGGGCCAGAGTTACTGGCAGATCCTGCCGCTGGGGCCGGTGGGATACGGAGATTCACCGTACCAGTCCTTCTCCACCTTCGCGGGCAACCCTTACTACATTTCACCTGAGACGCTGGTGGAAAAGGGATGGATCACTGAGGCGGACTGCCGCGAAGCCGGCCTTTCTTCCGACCCGCGCGGTGTGGATTACGTGCTGCAGTACCAACGCCGCTATGAGCTGCTCCGGAAGGCGTACAGAAACAGCCGGATCGAAGAGAATGAGAAGTTCCGGGCGTTCACGGAGAAGACGGAATGGCTTCCGGACTACGCGCTGTTCATGGCTCTGAAGGAAGAGAACGGAGGAAGGCCCTGGTACGAATGGGAAGATCCGCTGAGACTCAGGGATCCGGAAGCCTTGGCCGCGGCGCGGGAACGCCTGGAGGAAGGCATCGGTTTCTGCAGTTTCCTGCAGTTTGAGTTTTACGAAGAGTGGATGCAGCTGAAGGACTACGTGAACCGGAAGGGAATACGGATCATCGGAGACATCCCGATTTATGTATCCCTGGACAGTTCAGACGTCTGGGCGGATCCGGAACTTTTCCGGCTGGATGAAAACCGCCGACAGACCGCGGCGGCGGGCTGCCCGCCGGATGGCTTCAGCGCTGTGGGACAGCTCTGGGGCAACCCACTCTATGACTGGGACTATCACAAAAAGACCTGTTTTGCCTGGTGGCTGAAACGTCTTAAAAACTGCTTTGATATTTATGATGTGATGCGGATCGACCATTTCCGCGGCTTCGATGAATATTTTTCCATTCCTGCCGGTGCGGAGGACGCAAGAGCAGGCCATTGGGAGAAGGGACCCGGCATGGATCTGTTCCGGAAGGTCTCGGAAGCCTTCCCGGGACGGGAGATCATCGCGGAGGATCTGGGGTATGTGACGGACAGTGTCCGGCAGCTGGTGAAGGACAGCGGCTATCCCGGGATGAAGGTCCTGGAATTTGCCTTTGACTCAAGAGATTCCGGCTGTGCGGAGGATTACCTTCCCCACAATTACGAAAAGAACAGTGTGGTCTACACCGGCACCCATGACAACGAGACGGTGATCGGCTGGTTTTCCGAGGGCCTGAAGCCGGAGGAGAAGGAAGCAGTCAGAGACTATTTCTGCGACCATACGACTCCCGACGCCGGGATGCACATACCCCTGATCTGCGCCGCCATGCGAAGCGTCAGCAGACTCTGCATCATCCCCATGCAGGACCTTCTGGGGTACGGAAACGAGGCAAGGATGAACGCTCCTTCCACCTACGGAAACAACTGGAAATGGCGTCTTCTGAAGGATGAATTCGGAGAGAAGGAAGTGAAGACGCTGTATGAGATCACGAAGCGGTACGGAAGGATCGGAAAATGAGAAAAGAGGAAGGGAGCTGCCGCAATGGTGTGCTACCCGTCAAGAGGACAGTGAATAATTAAAAAGCTCTTTACCGCCAGTCAGAGCAATAATCGGCTGGCGGTATTCTTATGCCGCAGCATCGAAATGATCATGGAATTCCGCAGGTGTCATCAGATGCATCTTCCGCTGGATCCGCTCTGTGTTGTAATACCTGATGTAGGATTCAACAGCAGTAATCAGGTCTCCTTTTGAGGTGAACTTCTTGCCATAGTACATTTCCCGCTTCAAAATACCCCAGAAACCTTCCATCGGCATGAGTGCGGCCAACTTGATCCGCAGCTCGGTCAATGATTTTGCCCTTCGCCGCTGAACGGCGCTGCGAGACATTCCAACAAGGCGGCCAACCTCCTGATCCGGCAAGTCCAGAACAAAATGCAGGATCAAAATACTCTGCTCCTGAACAGACAAGCCGGCGAAGGCATCAGCCACAAGCTCGTTTTCGATATGTAGGTCATACCCGTGGGACGAGAATGTAAATCTGTCACTGGGGTAATGATCTACAACGCAGAGCTTGTCCATCTCCATTTGCGGAAGGTCGCTGAATGACAGTTCCCTGTCACGGCGCCTCTGCATTTCCCGGAGGTAGTCGATTGCCTCATGGTACAGTACCAGCTTGCAGTAAGCATCGAACTGGCACCGCTCGCCATAGTCATTGCGGGGGATCATATCCATCTTTTCACCCCCTATCCTTGGGGAATGAGGTGGGTTTCTCCCTTTCCGCTAACAAGGCGAACGCAAAGCCGCTCGCTACCCGCTAAAAGCCTCCTTTTTGAAAATTCCTTAAAAAATTTTTTCGAGGTGGGCTTATCCTCGGAAAACAGCAAAAAGCGCCCAGCAAGTCGCAACGGACCTGCTGGGCGCAGAAATGTTTTATAAAGATGATTGCCTACATGGTATAGTTCATATTCGAGGCCGGACGGCTCCGTCGGAGGGGTTATGCTTTTTTTGACTGGTGCAGATCATGGACACTGCGGAAAAGAGAAAAGGACACGGCAAATTAATCTCCTATCGGCTACCGTGTCCCTGCAAGTCGTCATTAGTTTGTGCAAGAGCAAAGCAACGGCGGCTCTGAATTTCTCAAAGCCGCCGCTTCATAAGCGCGTGAAAATGTGTCTGCTGTACGACGGTTTTTTTCTTTTGCCGTCGTCCAGCAGGTTGATAACAAACTATTCTTCTTTCTGAGGATTATTATAAAATTCAAATATTACACAAATATCCGAGGTAACGCTTCTTTCGACAGAAAAACCTCCTGAATTGTTACAAGGCTCGGACATTTCAATATGTTTTGCGAAAACGATAGCGGGGCGTATTGCGCTTTCCCCGCCATCATTACTCAGTTCATCATACCGATATATTCTTCCAAGCAAAGGCCACTCTCATAAATCTTTGCAGCAGATTCTGCGCCAACATATCTGTAATGCCACGGTTCATAATCCGTCTTGGTAATTTCTGTTTTATCCTCCGGGTATCGCAAAATAAAACCATATTTCCATGCGTTATCAGCCAACCACACATACACTTGCTGTCCCGAAGAATTCACACCGTCTGCATTGATGTCAACGGCCAAACCTGTTTGATGTTCGCTATAACCGACATCAGCCACCCATTTCTTTGATTCCGATTTTGCCTCTGATCTGGAATAGCCCTGTGCGAGAAAACTGTCCACCTTATCATCCATCAGTTCCCGCTGCTTTTTAGCGGTGCGGTAACCGGAGGCAACGACCGGATATACTTCTTGGGCACGCATATCGTCAAACATCTGCTGTAAATCCGGATAAATGCGGGAATCCACACTCTGGCCGTTTGACAGCTCCGTAAGCTCTACTTTCCAGTCTTTCGGTATCTTATACTCCCAATTAACAAGGATCAGGTTCCAGCCATGCTCCATGCTGGCAACGTCTGTATTAAAGTGCAAAAAATCCTGGAAAGCAGTCTGATTCACCGCAAATCGGACTGCGCTTATTGTTAGGATGAGGACAAGGAGAGAAAGAACTATCCGTTTTCCCTTGCGGTGTTTTTTTCTGGTTTTCTGCCGCATTGGATCATTCACCGACCTTTAATCGCTCCGTTACACTTTGACGGCTTATCAATCGGTATGCAATATATGGAATTGCCAAACCGAACAGAAGAAACAGGACGGGCATCACCAGCATAGGCCAGACCTCCAGTTTGAAATTCAAAAACCAAATCTGCTTACAGATTGGCCGAATAACTTGAAGGGCGCCAATCAAGGACAGCGGGACAGAAACAACGGTTGCCAAAAGCACATAGGCGCAGCCTTCCTGACGAAGCATCTTCAGCAGTTGTCTGCCTGTCATTCCCACGCTTTGGAGCGTAGCAAACTCTCTGCGGCGAGTAAAAATACTGGTCAACATGGTGTTGGCAAAGTTCAGTATGCCGATAAGCCCAATTATAAATGCCATTGTACCGCCTATAGACACGATCATATTTTGAATGTCTGTTACGCCAGCCATGATCGTACTCTTGGATTTGTAAGTCATGGTGGGTTCCACATTCTTTGTGTACTCATCCAAAAACGCATCCATTTCGGGTCCTTTGCCTTGCGAAACATCAAAGCTGTAACTCATGACATAATTGTTGCAGGTAAAATCCTCATAAACTTCACTTGGAAGGAAGAAACAAGAGCCTACCCAATCATAGGTATTTGCTTCATTTGCCACAACGTGAGCCAATACCGTAAAATCTCGAACAATTCCATTGCAGGATACTTGGACTTGATCCCCAACGGAATGATTTAGACTGCTTTTATCTAAATCCCCCCGGGTACCAACATAGGCACCCTCTAAAATATAATTACCGGATGCAAGTTTTTCCATGTTCAGTTCTCCATCCACCACTTGCACACGTGAAAGCAGGAGCGGGTCAAGCCCGTAAAGGTATGTGGAGAAGGAACCGTCCTCCTGCTGGTTATATGCTTGCTTCGTTGTTTCACTTTTATAGCTCGACTTGCATCCATATTCGCAGCCACCATAGTCAAATCCATCCTGCTGCTCGACAGCTTGAATAAAGCTCTGGCTCAATGCACTTTCTTCACTTACCCGATAGTAGTCTAATAGGCTGCTTTGACCAATGCAAAAATCAAAATTGATCATATTCTGAATTGCATTTTCCGGGTCAACGCTATTAGAGAAATTGAAAACGGTGTTGGTAAGAATGATGCTCAGAGAAAGGCTGAGGATTACCAGAATTGTCCGCTTTTTATCTCGGCCCAGATTTTCCCATGCCATTCTTTTCTGGAGATTGCCGGAGCGGATCCTTTTCTTTCTCTTACCTTTCATAGCTGTATCAGAATCTGTATATCTAAGAGCCTCAATGGGAGAAACTTTCGCTGCCATTTTTACAGGTTTTCGGATACTGATCTTTACTGTAAGCAATGCAAATAGTGCCGCGGCTACAAAAATAAGTGGGTTAGGGGATACAGTTGCAAAAGCTGCGGAAAAACTCGTTTGCTCAATCAGCAGGGGTAAGAGTGCTTTACCGATAAAGAAGCCCCCTCCCAATCCAATAGGAATACCGATCAAAGAAAGTATCCATGCCTGCCTACTTAGGATAGAACGGATCTGCCGATCTGTCGTCCCGATGGTTTTCAGCAGTCCGTAAAAATGCAGATCGCGCAGGACAGAAATTTGAAAAATATTATAAATAATGAGGTATCCTGTAAGCAAAAATGCTGACAAGATACAGATCAGTGCGAGAATTGTACCGGTTCCGGTTGACTTTTCTAACGACAAATACAGAGGGTTCACACCTGCATTGATATAGTTTGGGGCTTCCGTATCGGAAGAATAACCGCTGTCTGCGATTACCGTTGCTAAATCTCTCTCCACATTTTTTGTGTTTTCAAACTTTATAATGCCGGTGATTGTGCCAGTATCGTTATGATCCTGCGAGAAAGTACTCACCAACTCATCCTCATGTGCATCCATATAGGCGCGGGAGGTAACAATCGTCCCATATTGTACGCCGGGATAACTGTTCCACCAACCAGAGAGAATAAAATTTCGCGTTACTTTTTGACCGTGGATCGTCAACTCCAGAGATAGTTCTGCTCCGACTTTTTCCGGCACGCCAAGCAGTTCCAATGTTGTGGTATCTGCAATGACTTCATTTTCTGCTACGGGTTTATGTCCGACGGTTGGCTCAATAAACTGATACTTCATGCCAACATCGTCATAATACCAGAAAAGTGTTTCTCTCTTTGAGAGTTGTCCGTTATCTACGCTATCGGCCAGCTTACGGCAGTATGCTATTTCCCGTATCAAAGGATGACTGCTAATCGTAGCATACTCGGAATCATTCATATCAATAATTCTGGCATGTCCATCTCCGCCGGACAAAATATAATTTGCCCGCTGTGTACTCGCTGTAATGCCTGCTCCAAGTGTAAACAGCCCTGTAAATAGAACAGTTGTTAGGATAATCGCCGTCACAACGAAGAGGTTACGCATTCTGTCGCGGCGAAAACTCCTGCTCGCAATCTTTATCTCGATAAAACTGGTATCATTTTCAAAAGGCCATGTCATAACTTGCCACCTCCTTACTCCACGATCCTGCCGTCCTCAATGCGGACAATCCGATCTGCAAGACGGGCAATGTCGTTGTTGTGGGTAATTATGACTACGGTTTGCCGAAACTCGGCACTGGTGCGCTTAATCAATCCCAGAACCTCGGCGCTGGTCTTGCTGTCAAGGTTGCCGGTCGGCTCGTCGGCCAGCACGATAGCCGGTTTGGTAATCAGAGCACGGGCAATAGCCACACGCTGCTGCTGGCCGCCGGAAAGATTGTTCGGCATATTTTTCAGTTTATCTTCCAGCCCCAGCAGGTGAACGATCTCGTATAGAAACTTTTTGTCTACCATGTCTCCATCCAGAGCGACCGGCAGAACAATGTTCTCATATACATTCAGAATAGGAACAAGGTTATAATTTTGAAAGATAAAACCGATGTTGCGGCGGCGGAAGATCGTAAGCTGTTCGTCGTTCTTCTTTGCCAGTTCTTCGCCCCGGACGATCACAGTTCCGCTGGTGGGGGTATCCAGCCCGCCCATCATGTTAAGCAGGGTGGACTTGCCACTTCCAGAGGTTCCCACAACGGCCACAAACTCGCCGTCCTCCACGGAGAAGTTCACGCCATCAAGGGCGCGGGTGATGTTCGGCTCTGTGCCGTAATACTTTTTCAGGTCTATAGTCTGTAAAATGTTCATATTCAAAACTCCTTTCAAGGCTTTCTGTTTGTTGATAAGGGTATTGTAAAACCCAAATGTCCGTGAAATGTTACAGCGGCCAAAAAATTTCATTGAAAATCGGGGTGAAATGTTACAACGCTCGGACATTTCAAAAAAATTTACGGCGGGCAGCCGGAAATGGCCGTCCGCCGCGTTCTATTTTACAGGAAGCATGATAGAAAATTTTGAACCTTTCCCCGGCTCCGAAACCACTTTGATATAGCCGCCCTGCCGCGTTACGATCTCGCGGGCCAGATACAGACCAATGCCCACGCCTGGCTCATCGTGTACTTCTTCCTCCCGATAGAAGCGCCGGAAGATGGCGGCCTGATTGCTTTCGGAAATGCCCTTGCCGGTATCGGCTACTTTGATCTCCGCATACATTTCCCACAGCACCACCGATACCGTGATTCTCCCGCCTACCGGGGTGTACTTCACCGCATTGTCCAGCAGGTTAAAGAGGGCTTCGGATGTCCACTTGCTGTCATGGGAAAAGGTCAAATCCTCCGGGCAGTCCACAGCCACGGCGATTTCTTTTTTCTCTGCTGCATACACAATTCCGCTCATGGCCTGCGCCACGGTATCAAAGAGGCGGCCCGGTTTCTTATCCAACTGGATCACGCCCGTTTCCAGCCGGGAGGTTTTCACAAGGGCCTGAAAGAGAAAGTCCAGCTTATCCGTCTGGCTGCGGATTCCACGGATAAAGTCGGTACGCTCCGCCTCCGTCATAGGCTTTTCCAGCAGCGTGTCCGTCGCCATTTTCAGATTGCTTACCGGCGTTTTCACCTGATGGGAAATATCCGATACAAGGGTCTGTAACTCCTGCCGTTCCTCGTCCACCCGGCGGCGGTTCTCCTGCATGATCTGGTAAAGCCTTGCCAGCCGGTGTCCGATTCTGGCAAGCTGGGTTTCGCTGTCCGACCGGCGCTGGGGCACTTCATTTCCGGCGATCATGTGGTCTAAGGTCTGGCACAGGTCAGCGGTAAACTGCGACAGCCGCTTTCCAAACGCCTGCGTCAGTACAAAAATCCCCACAAGGGCGCACAGCAGCAACGCCCCGCCCGTCAGCAGCACCGCCGTCTGTTTTGTCACAAAAAACAGGGCTATGGTGATCCCGGACATGGAGAGGACAAGTCCTATTGCCACCCAGCCAAACAGCCGCTTTACCGAGAGGTTTTGAAACTTCATTTTGCCTCGCCTCCCGTCCATTGATAACCCATGCCGTAAACAGTCTTGATGTAGGGGGCGCCTCCGTCGGATTCAATCTTGCTGCGAATCCGGCTAATGGAGGTTGTCAGCGTGTGTTCGTCCACATACTTCTCGTCTATATCCCACAGCTTTTCCAAAAGCTGTCCACGGGTCAGCACTTGCCGAGGATTTCTGCGAAACAGGTTCAGCATTTTGTACTCCATCGGGGATAGAGTCAGAGGCTTTCCATTTAAGGAAGCCGTCTGCTCTGAAAAGTCCAGAAATAGCTGTCCATCGTTGTAAATGTCTTTAGCCGGTATGTGGTGTTCCAGCATGGCGAACATGGCTTTGATTTTTCGCTGCAAGGCTCTGATCACAAAGGGCTTTGTGATGTAGTCCACCGCGCCCACCTCATAACCCCGTATCTGGTCGCTCTCCTGATCGTTGGCGGTCAGGAAAATCACGATGGTGTCCGGGTGCTGGGGCTTTATTAGCCTGCACAGTTCAAAACCGTTGCCGTCCGGCAGGTTGACGTCCAGCAGAACTAAATCAAACTCCCGTTGGCGGATGGCATCAGCTGCGGTTCTGGCGTTTAGGGCAGATGTCACGCCATAGCCATCTGCGGTCAGGTTATAAGCCAACATCTTATTCAAAAAACTGTCATCCTCGACAATTAAAATCTGCTTCATATCCTCACATCCTTTGCTTTTTGCAGATAGTATAACAGGCAAATGTCCGCAAAATGTTACGGCGGACAAATTTTTCAAAAAAGGTTTTTCTCCTCGTTATAGGATAGCCCACTTTATAAAATGTACCCCAGAAAGTGGACACGGCAGAATTAGTCATTAGGCCTGAGACATAATGTTATTAGAATGCATTAGAAGTGGACACGCAGGGGCTTAGTTACCTTAATTCTCTTAGAAAAGAAGTGGGCATTCAGAGATTAGGTACCGTCAGGAGTTCTTCATGCTAGAATAAGCAGGAGGAAGTAAAATGCACCCCAGAAAGTGGACACAACAGAATTAGTCATTAGGCCTGAGACATAATGCTATTAGAAAGCATTAGAAGTGGACACGCAGGGCTTAGTTACCTTAATTCTCTTAGAAAAGAAGTGGACATTCAGAGATTAGGTACCGTCAGGAGTTCTTCATGCTAGAATAAGCAGGAGGAAGGGCCATGGCAAAACGACAATTCACTGAGGAAGAAATCGCTTTTCTAAGAAGAAATCTGTATATCGTGTATGTTGATGAGAACACTCTCAGCTTTACGGTTCCTTTTAAAATAGAATACATGCGGCTCCATAATGAAGGAGTACCGCCCCGAGAGATTCTACCCCGCTTGGGATATCCAATCGAGATCATAGGAAAATCGCGTCTGGTCGATATCTCTCAATATGAGAAAAATGTAATGGCAACACATCCAACTCAAATCGAAATAATACAAAATTACGAGGGAATTATAAGATGGACGATTACATCAGATTAAATGAAGATAGATGGAATCATGTAAATAATGACTATACTGAGCCATTGACACATGAAGAATTGGAAGAAGTTAGAAAGAATCCGATTTCTGTTGCATTAACTGTAGGGAAAAAGGTTCCGATCGAATGGTTTGAAAAAGCCAACGGAAAAAAGATATTAGGTTTGGCCTGCGGCGGCGGACAGCAGGGACCGGTTTTTGCGATAAAGGGTTATGACGTAACCATAATGGATTTTTCTGCGTCACAATTACAAAGAGATGAGATGGTTGCTGAAAGAGAAGGCCTAAAAATCAACACGGTTCAAGCTGATATGACAAAGCCGTTCCCGTTTGAAGATGAGACTTTTGATATCGTTTTTAATCCGGTCTCAAATGTGTATATAGAAGATTTGGAAAACATGTATCAAGAAGCCTCTCGTGTATTGAAAAAGGGTGGACTGTTAATGGTCGGATTTATGAATCCTTGGATATACATGTATGATGCTGACATTGTATGGGACAAACCCGATGAGGAATTACTTTTAAAGTTCTCATTACCTTTTAATTCAAAAGAGCTTGAAGAGGAAGGCAAGATAAGCATAAATCCGGACTATGGATATGAATTCAGCCACACCTTAGAAACGCAGATCAGGGGACAACTTAAAAACGGGCTTGCGATGATAGATTTTTATGAATCGTGTGACAAAAGGAATCGATTATCACGGTATGGAAATGACTATATAGCTACACTCTGCATTAAACTCTAATGATACAGAATATACTTCGGGAGACCGGGTCGTTTTATTTATCTTGAGAGTCAATATCTAAATCCAGGTTTGTATAATTGAATATAACGATCCGAGAAACAGTAAATCAGAATAGGTTTACTGTTTTTTTTGCTCATTTTCAAAAAAATCCGGATGATTGTAAGATGAACCGGGACGATAAAACAGAGCCGCTGACGAACTCGTGATACGATGAAACTACCACACACCAACAAAGAATCTTCAGTAAAGCTACTTGGTGCAACTGGAATTCTGCCGCATGGGACAGCGATACACTTTTGTGAAAGACAGGTGAAGCGATTGCTTAAAACATTGACAAAATGCTCCTATATAGTATAATTAGAAAAAACTACGATATAGGAGTATGTGCGATGAACGGCGGATTTCTGGTAACGAAAATAAAACGGCTTGGTGACAGGATTTTCGAGCGTATATTGTCAAAGAAAGGGATTGATGCTTTCAACGGAGCACAGGGAAGAATTCTCTATGCGCTATGGCAGGAGGATGGCGTATCCATCAAAACCATATCGGAAAAATGCGGGCTTGCAATCACATCGCTTACAACCATGCTTGAAAGAATGGAGAAATGCGGCCTTATTCGCCGTGAACAGGATCGGCAGGATAAGCGAAAAACGCGCCTCTATCTCACTGAAAAATCACGTTCATTGAAAGACGATTATGACGACGTTTCCGCCGGAATGGGCAGGATATATTATAGAGGTTTTTCAGAGGATGAGGTCATACAGTTTGAGTCATATCTCGAACGTATTCAGAAAAATCTTGAGGGGTGGCGTGAAGAATGAGCATATGTATAAAAGACCAAATACAGAACATGAATCTGGTCATAGGCTGTACTGTGGGCTGTCAATATTGCTACGCGCGTAATAATGTGAAACGCTGGCATATGATTGATGATTTTTCAAAACCGGAGTTTTTCCCGCGCAAACTTCGTATGATAGATAAACAGCGCCCGCAAAATTTCCTGCTCACGGGAATGAGCGATTTTGCCGGGTGGCATGATGAATGGCGCAGCGAGGTGTTTGCGAAGATTCGTGAGAATCCACAGCATCAGTTTCTCTTTCTGAGCAAGAGTCCTGATTTGCTGGATTTTGATACAGATCTCGAAAATGCTTGGTTTGGTGTGACAATAACGAGGAAGTCAGAGCTATGGAGAATCGATGTGCTTCGGAAAAATATTCGGGCAAAGCATTATCATGTAACCTTTGAACCGCTGTTTGACGATCCCGGCGAGGTGGATTTTTCCGGCATTGATTGGATTGTAGTCGGCACCATGACCGGTGCACAAAGCAAAAAGGTGCATACCGAGCCGGAATGGGCGTGGTCACTTACGCATCAGGCACATAAAGCGGGAATTCCCGTCTTTATGAAAGAAGAGCTTGCACCGATCATAGGGGACAAAAATATGATTCAGGAGCTGCCTGAGGCTCTTAATAAAGTATTGGAGGCACAAAGAGCATGGCAATGATAAATATGGATGGCATCCTCATCGACGAGGTCGAGACAAAAAATATCATGACAAAATCCAGCCTGCCCGTGGGCGGCTATTCTGTAAATCCCTATGTGGGGTGTACCCACGCCTGTAAGTACTGCTACGCTTCTTTCATGAAGCGGTTCACCGGTCACAGGGAGGAGTGGGGAACATTTCTTGATGTAAAGCATTGGCCGGAAATTAAAAATCCAAAGAAGTATGCAGGGCAGCGTGTGGTCATCGGTTCGGTCACAGACGGATACAATCCGCAGGAGGAGCAGTTCGGGAATACAAGAAAGCTGTTGGAACAGTTAGTCGGAAGTGATGCGGACATTCTGATCTGTACCAAGTCCGATCTTGTAGTGCGTGACATTGATTTACTGAAGAAGCTGGGGCAGGTCACTGTGTCGTGGTCAATTAACACGCTTGACGAGAGTTTCAAAAATGACATGGATGCCGCAGCCGGCATTGAACGCAGAATCGCCGCTATGAAGAAGGTCTACGATGCAGGAATTCGGACGGTATGTTTTGTATCACCTGTGTTTCCGGGAATTACGGACTTTGAAGCGATATTCGAACGGGTCAAGGATCAATGTGACTTATTCTGGCTGGAGAATCTGAATCTGCGCGGCGGCTTCAAAAAGACCATCATGGACTACATTGCAGAGAAGCATTCGGATTTAATACCGCTCTACGATGAAATCTATAACAAGCATAACCGAAGCTACTTTGAGGCATTGGAAAGGAAGGCCGAAGAAATGGCAAAGAAATATGCCTGCTTGTTCGTGGATAATGAAATGCCATACGGCAGAGCTCCACAGGGGCATCCTGTGATAGTGGATTACTTTTACCATGAGGAAATTCGCGGTTCGGAAAATACGGGAAAAAGAGAAAAATAAAAAAATCCACATAGTAATAGCATTCAGCGTCTCGGCACAAGGCGATTTTTCATGCTACCGGGAGATGACGTGCAGATATCGGAAGCGATTGAAATCTTTGAGCGGCAAGAAGGAACCGCATACAAGTTGTCGAAACAGCATAAGTTCCGCAGAAGCTTAGTTGATACACGTCAGATTACATAGCCACAAGGGACTTGAAAGAGAGGCTCTGTGGACACAGAACGACTTGGAATGTAAAAAATAGCCGGACTTGCGCCCAAGCGAAAGGCGCAGGATTCGACTTCGGTCATGAACGGGGCGACAAGACAGATGTTTTTCCGACTCGGGAAGAGGCCGTGCGTGAAAGCTATCGTTCATACGGGGATGAAGAGGGAATATGTTTGAGCTGACAAAACACAAGGCCTATGAGTTATTGAAAACCACATGGAACCGAGTAAGTCTCGATTATGTGATTCTCTCTGTCGGCAAGGACTATGAAGGCTATGAAATGCACAAGGTTGCGGTGATTGAAGCATTTCAAATACTCAACCGAAGGCTCTCTGCCTACGCGTATCAAGTGAACATTGAGATTGAGAACATGGTGGCGACAAAAGTCGATACGGAAGAATTTTTGATGCCGCCGAGCCATGCGTATTATGAGGACAGAACCAAAAAGCAGGTGAGTATCAACGTCCCTGCTCCGATGCCCTATTGGTATGCCTTTTTAGAACTGCCGTACGGAACGCCGTATGTAAAGTCCGATTTCATCCGCTTTCATGAAATCCTCTTCCCGAATCGGCAGGCGCTTGAGGTGTATCGGTGGAACGATGATTTTTCGAACTATTTCGACGCGGGCAAAGAGTGGTGGGGGACCGGATTATGGTCCGCATATGACAGGAAAACCGGCACGATGGTTGTGATCGGGGCATCACAGACGGATTAAGACGACAACGGAATAGGATATTTGGAAGGCCCCGCAGTGACGGAAACACACTGCGGGGCTTTCTTGTCTCGTGGGACGGCAGTATTCAGGTATAATGGGGGAATGTCCTTACAATGCTGTAAATTCAAAAATGAAAAGAGCCGGCATCCGTCCAATAAGCATAATGGAAATCATCGAAATCAACATAGTGCCAAGGACTAACTTAACATTACATTGAAGCAGGATGAAATCGGCCTTTTCGTTTGACCAACACGGGAGGCGGGGATAATTCCCCGCCTCCCGTTGAACTTCATAGGAGGTTCTTGTAATTTTTCGGGAATCCGAGTAGAGAAAGGTCGATAACATCCTTATATTCTTCAAGAATAGCAAAGAGGTCCCCTTGGAAATTATTTTTCTGTTCTGATGTTGGCAGACGTCATTTAAGCACAAGTAAATACGCAAAGAGAGAAGAGTTGCTGACTGATGGGTAATTGTGCAGAAATTTTCCTGAAAGCTGCGCAGGTGGATTGTAACGGACGTTCATGAGACATCCCGCATGAGAGCACTTGTTTCGAAGCACGGACAAGCAGTGAAGATGGTTTCCCAGCGTCCTAAATCCAACTCCAAAGTTTTTTGAGATTCGTTTTTGCGAAGATACGAACATCGCTTTGTAGAATTTGGAAACGCTTGAAAATGACATTAGTTCCATCATTACCCATAAGGGCATTTTGCCTGCATATTTCTTCATGTGGTGAAGAACGATGAGGCTGTCTGCGTAGTAGGATTGTTCCTTTCCAAAGTTTTGCATGATGTGCTGGAAGCCTATTTTGTTGAAGTAATTGGCCTCATCGTAATGCTGATCATAGGGAGGCGTCATGCACTTTTCAAGTGCGAAAGAGTTTGCAATCTGTGTCTTACAGTAGGTCTCTACGATTTCCAGATACCCGCGTAGCATTTGTCGCATATCAGCATCGAAATCATAGAGCTTCTTAATTTCTGAGAAGGTATGAGGTGTGGCAAGATTGCTACTTTCAGCTTCTTTGCGGAATTGCAACGTGTATCCCGTCAGCTTGTAATAATTTACGTGACCGAGGTATTCTTCTACAGCTTTTTTCTCAGCATCCTTGATTATAATGCCGTGCTCGTTCAGCTTTTCCACTTGTTCCGAGAAAGTCAGCGGTTTCTTCAGATTCATGTCCGTTCCCCAATTCACAAGTAAAATAAAAGGCTGAACCAAGAGGTTCAGCCTGGTCCCCGACACACATTACCTCGGGCAACTCTGTTGAGTAGATAATAACAGAAAAGTGAATGGAATTCAAGGAAAAGGGGGAAATTAGTGATTAAGGATGATTGTAAAGTAAACTGGGACAATAAAAAAGAGCCGATGACAAACTCGTGGTATGATGAAGCTACCACACAACACAACACTAGGAGTTTCGCCACCTGACACGCGAAAAGCGAGCACAGATTGAAGTGCTGTTGCAATTAAAACTCCCCCAAAGTCGCATTGCGCGCGAAGTCGGGATTGCACGGTCAACTTTATATAACGAACT
>NZ_DBHIHF010000030.1:0-25276 GCF_057248925.1 Stomatobaculum sp. | reverse complement strand
CACGAGTTCGTCATCGGCTCTTTTTTATTGTCCTAGTTCATCTTACAATCATCCAATTTCAACTTTTTGAAACTGGTCATTGACAACTGGTTCTCCATCGTTTAAACTAGTAGCACGTCGAAAAAGCAGCACTGCTTTTGTAAGGGCTCTATCTTAGGATTGAGCCCTATTTTTCTGTCCAAAAACCTGCAGGTACCACAATTATGGTATCTGCAGGTTTTTCTTTGCCTCTGGAGCAACCAAACCAATTCCATGAGGTTTACATCAGGACTCAGATTGTCTCATCCATCTTCTGGATTGTATCTATATGTAAAGTTGTCTGTATCATTTGCCCTATCAAAAAAAGGGGGAAATTCTACTACTTCCGATGCTCTACAATTTACTGGCAAGTTCCATCATATGAGAAGCCATTTCAATAAGATTCATACGAACAGAATCTTTATCAAGCTCATTCCCCAGAAGCAGATAGTCTGTGCTAACGTGAAAATAGAGCGCAATTTCAACAAGCAGTTCCAGCGATGGTTTCCCTTTTCCACGCTCTATATTGCCGAGATGTTCGAGACTGATGTTGAGTTCTTCGGCACTTTTCTCCTGTGTCTTACCTCGGGCTTTACGAAGTGCTTTCAAACGCTCTGCAAAATCAGCTTTCCCTAAATTGTACAAAATTATTTTCCTTTCCTCCTGACACGGGAGATTTGAAGGATCCACTCCTTCCTGCAGACAGATTGGAACCTTCAGGGCCTTACGAAAGCCAAAAAGATAAGGACACCGATATCGCTTTTCTCCGAAATCTGAACTATGCAATATGTATATCCTCAGCTCTTCATACATGCCAGGACGCAATATATTTAAGAAGTAGATTGAAATCATACATTTGTCTTGCTAAACGGTACAAAAAAGAAGCCACCGACAAGAAAGGGATCCTATGGATATAGGAATCCCGTCCTTGCCGATGGC
This sequence comes from Stomatobaculum sp., assembly GCF_057248925.1. NCBI lineage: Bacteria > Bacillati > Bacillota > Clostridia > Lachnospirales > Lachnospiraceae > Stomatobaculum > Stomatobaculum sp. The sequence goes on along the minus strand of NZ_DBHIHF010000030.1, from coordinate 24,319 downwards.
CTCTCATGTATGTCTGGCTTAACTCATCGACTATTCAAGCATGTGACCTGAAATGGATTTACGCAGTCTGTTTCAACTCGACCATTCCCGTCTGTACGCTCATTCAATTTTGTTTGTTCTATCTCAGTTCAGTCCTGCCCCTCAGGCGCATACACATCGATACGATTGTGTCTGCGCCCCATTCGCTTCTGTACCATAACCGACTTGCAGCGTTTGCAGGTGATGCGGACTATGCCCTCGCGATCCTCCAAACCGTGATTAACCTCATGGCAGTTGGGACAACAAACGCTTCTCGGGCGTAATACACCCCGGCTCTCATGTGCCAATTACCTCGCTCCCCTCTCATTCGCTCGTTTTTCATACTGCAGGAATTGCGACATGCTCAAACTCTCTTACCAACGAAAAAGGCTTCTGTATCTTCCACATTCTTCGGAGCTGCTGCGTCGTTTCCCCGCAGTATTCGCATTCCATCCATCCGTCTGTCTCTTCGAGAAGCAACTGATGATTCACCTTGCCGCAGACCGGACATCTCATATCGTATTGATTCATGCTTTCACCTCCGTTTCATCGGATTACAGTGCCTTGATGACGTGCCTGGCGACTCCCTGAACAATCAGATCTTTCGTGCGTATCTCTTTACCGGGATAAACAGCTTCGTTCCTGTAAAGGAGAATCGCTTCCCGATTCTCAGCGTCAATGCCACCAAACACCTTCAATGTGCTCTCATTGTCCCCTAAGAGGGCAACAACGATATCACCAACCTTGGCCTCGCAATCCATCCTGATAACGACTCTGTCACCATCATCGATGCCCGCATCAACCATAGAGTCACCGCATGCCTCCAGGATATAAAACTCACCCTTCCCGAAAAGGGAAACAGGAAGGCTGATGTACTCCCGAATGCACTCCTCCTTTTCCTCCGCAGTTCCACACGGTATGGATCCGACAACAGGACAGGGGGCAGAACCGGTCGTGAACTTGTTGATCATCGGCGTGTTGATGGCACGAGACTGACCATCATACTCGATCATTCCGCGGTTATCCATTTCAACCAGGTAGCGATAAGCGGTTGTTTTAGGGATGTCCACGCCCTGAGCAATTTCATTCACCGAGGGAGTGACATGCTTTTCGCAGAAATACTGATCAACATAGGAAATGATGAGTTCCATCATCTCTGAGTTCATTTTCCTCATGGTCTCAATTCCTTTCAATCGATAACGGAACGAATCGTTCCATTAGTGGCATCATAAAACCCCTTGACGGTGAGGTCAAGGGGTCAGGTGTTTAACGGAACGCAGGTGCGCAGAATATTGGGCACAAAACTTTGACTACAGCTCTTCGAGAGCCTTCCGGAGCATTTCCCGATACGCAGTCTGGACCGATTCCGGGCCCAAAATCCTCATCTTACCGTTGAAGCCAAAAATCCAGCGGTAAAAGGTTGAACTGGTACATACAAGAATCTCTGTCCTAAAGTGCTCTTCATCAATCGGTTCTGTCTTAACATTCATGCCAAAGCGATCGATGAGATGCTTCATCGTCGACATATGACACAGGAGCTGAACCTCTTCCGGCTGATCCGTGTCAAACATACGGAAAACTCTCTTGCTGTACTGAGCAGGCGAATAGTCTTCCGGGGGTGACACCGCAATCTGATTCAGAATCTTTGGTTGCTCCGCAATGCGGTCGATGCGGAAGGTACGTACGGCCTGACGCTCATCACAAAATCCGCGCAGATAATAGTAGTCACCATCCCATTCCAGCGTATAGGGACTTACTGTGTATGGCGAACCACCATTGGTCGCATACCGCTTCTTATTCACATCATAGTCCGTGTAGATGAACCGGATTTTCCTGCGGGTATCAATCGCTTCATGGATGGCATCCACAATATAATACCCTTGCTCGTTCTCCGACTTGACGCGTCCAGATACATAGATATGCCTGCGAAGCTTCGCAGCATTTGCCACACTGGTCAGTGTGAGAAGCTTTGTAATCAGTTCATCACTCTTACGCTGCGTGATGAACCTGGAGGAAGAAATTGCATCTACAAGAAGCCTAAGCTCAGCCAGGTCATAGGTGTGACCATCATAGTAGTACTTGTTCTGCGTAGACTCATAGTGCTCAATGTGAAGGCCGCAATCGTGGAGAATGGCGAGGTCATCGCTAATCGTGTTCCGGGAAACCTTGATGGCATATTGCTCTTTCAGAATCTTGATTAACTCGGCGGTAGAGAGCGGATGTTCTGCGTCGGTGTGTTTAAGGAGATGTTGGTACAAATATAGGATTCTGAGCTTTGTTCCACTGTACATACATTTCCTCCGCTAAGAGAAAGATCTACTTAATAGATTCTGAAAGTCCTTATGAACTACTTCTTGATAGTGAAAAGATATTATTACCTAAAAATCGCAAGCGTAATTCACGATGTATATACTTATAAACTGTTCCCCTGCTCTACGAACTTCTATCCACTTACCAGAAAGCCATCCCAAAACACGCCAAGCTTTCCTCAACTTCCGTTATTACAATAGGGTGTCCTCCCTTAATACAAATATCGCGTATAACACTACTACTTGGGTGTCTAAACACATTGCCGGTTCCAGCCGAAATTATGTATATCCCCCCTCTCTTAACTAACGCGCTATTGTAATTTTTCTGAGATCCATGGTGTGGTATTTGCATCAATAATATTTCATCCCAATACCGTGAATATTTATCTTTCAATTTATCCATCACACTCTGACTTTTCATATCATAATCCCCAGTATACAAACATCCCGAGCTGTACAAGCACGCCGAATCTTCCAGACTCCTCAAATACCAATAGCAATCACACTCCCATACTATGTTTTTACAGCCACCTATTTTCGCATACATTTCTTCAATGTGCAGATCTACACTTCCTGAGTATAATGTCATAGAATGAGAGTTGAAATCTTTAGTAATATTTTTATATGCTTTCTTTATTTTCTCGATTCTATAACAATAATTGTTGAGATTTCGCCCCAACCACATCAATTCATTATAAGAGATTCCTAAACGATTCTCAATTTCCTCAATCAACATGTTGATTCTTCCGGACATGCTAAAATTGTAAGGGACATAGGTCCAAAATGGCCAACCAATCTCTTGGCATTTTAGCTTTTCATGAATCTTATTTGCAACATTCAGCCCTGACGGCAAAGTATAGTCACAAACCCCACGAATTCCATCAAGGAATTTAATATCCATCCCCAAATCGTGTTCTGATTCAGGGATATCAGGGATATCAGGGATATCATTTGGGTCAGCTGGAAGAATTCCAATCAGCTCCACGTCTTGTGAGTAATCACTTTCTATATCTCTTATCGCTTTTAGAGGTGAGTCTATAAACTTGACCGTAAACCCGTCATCCCCATCAACCATAGCTTTGATTTTCGACAAACACTTATCTGTTTCCGTGAGTACCGGGAAAAATATCCTTTTCACATCACAGATTTTTATCAAATCTGGTATCCCGCTTATGTGATCTTTATGCAAATGCGATATAAACACAGCATCTACTGTTTCCCCATACCGAAACGTATTCGTTATTTCTCTGTCTGTGATGCTCTTTCCCGCTAATGTTCCGCAGTCATATACTACATTTACTTTCTCACCTCTATAGTTAAAATGTTCACTATAAAAAGCTCCTTGTCCTACCGGATGAAATCTTCTTTCCATGTTCAACATATCCATTCCTTACTCTCTCTTTATTTTGTCGATCTAATCCGATTAAATACAGTCATCTATTACATTTCCTAATCTCTGTCGAAATTTGTAGTAATCACCTCTCCATGTCTTCATGCAAAACTACAACTTAATCGCTCCCTCTCCCTTTTCAAGGGCAAATCTCTGTTAAAGAAAGTGGGGGATCCGATTGTACACAAACTCTGAGACAGTAAAATTCAGTTCCTCATAAAAGTGACAGGATCTCGCTATATCATTTACAATGCGAAGGATGTAATTCAGTTAAACAATGAAGTCTTTCAACGCTAAACGATCTCGCTGTCCTAAGCATAGCGCCCATGTAACTCAATTTCAACACATCGTTATTCGGCGAATTCCTGAATTCCACATGTTACTAAGTAGTAAAAGATCTCGTCGTACAAAGCTTTAGTGGTCAACGCTTTTTGTAACACTACTGCTTAATGGTACACTCCGCTCTCTTGTCAAACGGAGTCAGTCAAGGTTTTTGGGTCAAGGAAACGATATGCCTCTAATCGATTTCTTTCACGAAGAATTCCGTCGCTTTTTTAAGAAGCTGTTCTCCTTTTCTAATTCGCTTTTCCACGCCGGAGATTACGAAGTTCTTCCATCATCTCGAACTGAGACTTCTCCTCATCATTCTTTTGGCATTCTTCGCGATACGAGCGCCCCCAGTTGGAAACAGTGGCTCTGAATATGCCGTACTCAGCCACATGTCTAGCAATCCTGCGTCCATCCTGAATGTGCGCGCGAACAACTTTTCGTCTGATATTCGAGTCATGTATCTTTTCCCTCTCTTGACATTATAATCTATCAGGCGAAGGTGTGACAAATTCACTGTACCACTACACTCCCCCCTATCAACTCACCTCATCACCTTGTTCAAAAGACTCTGGTAACTATCGACCACATCGTACACAACACTATGGCTACTGATAGCTTTGAAATGCTCACGGGCACAGTGAATCTTTGATTCTTCGATCAGTCGCAGCTGCATAGAGGACATAGACCCCTTGGTTTCAGCTACGAAGTAGATGTGCTTCACCTTACCCTCATAGAAGGCAATCGCCCAGTCAGGGTTATAGTGTCCTACCGGGGTAGAAATATAGAAGCCATCAGGCAGCTTCACATACACAGCTACATCGGTATTGGCATCCAATTCTGTAGCAAAGTCGCGTTCATTGGTGGAATCAAAGACGATGTGGTCATACAGGTGCTTCTTTGCCTTCATAGCATTGACATCGAGCTTGCCCTTAATGGTCGGATCGGTAAATACCTCTGTACCATAGTGTTCGTCCAAAACATCGTAGGTAATGTGTTGGATAATCGCTGTGGCTTTTTCATCATTGATAAGGGCTGCTGCCTTGATAATGAACTCCTCCGGGTTATTCTTGAACTGGTCAAATACAGACTTCCGGACTCCTCGCAGAATCGCAATAACATCCTTACGGGTCAGCTTTGTCTCTTCCACCAGCTTGCCAACCAGATCATATTTTACGCTGCTGTTAGCAGAAATCCGGGTTTGTGTACTATAGGAATCAGATGTCTCCTTCACAAATGCCAATCCAGATTCCAAAGTTTCTTTCGATTTGATTTCTTCCATGGCACCTGTCTCAACCTTGAAGAATATCTTAGATACTCTCAGCTTGGAATCAAGGGAAACGATGGCCTTTTGAATCAGTTCGTTTGTATCAAAGTCTACGATATATATAGACTTTGCGTTGATTTTAGACCAGAGGGCCTTAAATTCAGGCATGGCGAGCTTTTCCTCATCAACCTTAAGCTCAACATTGTTGCTGCGGGCATTTTCAGGCTGCATTGCTTTCGGATCATAGATAGAGTCAATGATATTCACGACAGAAGCCGCAGAATCAGCCACCTCTTCTGCAACCTGCAAAGTGCCATTGGCCTTATCTTCGTAATATTTCTCGGTAAGTGCGCCTCTCTTATCAATGTAGCGGTTGATAGTCAAGTCGTACATGATAGCATCAGCAGTATCTTTATCGACAACCTGCTCACGACCATTGGAGTCTGTGATAACCTTGCCCACAAACAAATCTACGGTAACTGCACGAGGACGATCTGCAACTGCATCAGCGATTTCACCCTGCAAACCTTTTGCGAAAGAATCATAGCTTTCGCTGGCAATGACGGTCAGGATATTGACATTATGAACATCGTTACCAAGAACATTGCTATCCTGGCGCTCACCATTCTGGTTGACGCAGAGGCGCAGACCACGACCTACTTCTTGGCGCTTACGAACTTCACTACTGCTTTGCTTCAAGGTGCAAATCTGGAATACATTCGGGTTATCCCAACCTTCGCGCAAGGCGGAGTGAGAGAAAATGAAACGAACCGGAGAGCGCTTCGGGTCTCTATCCAGAAGAAGCTCCTTGTTTTTCATAATCAGGTCATAGGCATCCACATCGTCCGAAGTGGTTTCCTTGCGTCCGACCTTACTGTTGACCATCTTGCCCTTTTTATCAATAGAGAAGTAACCGGCGTGGGTAGATTCCGCAAATATAGAGGCCAGGTAACGGAAATACGCATCTTCTCCTATACCCATTTGCAGATTTTCCACGATGTCCCGGTATTCTTCCTCGAACATATCTGCAAAGATACCGTTGAATGGCTCACCAGCTGAATCATACTTCCTATAATGTTCAACTTCATCAATAAAGAACAGAGAAAGAACTTTGATGCCCTTGTAGTACAACTGCCGCTCTCTTTCAATGTGAGACAAAATCGTTTCACGAATCTGGATGCGGCGCAGCTGCTCCTCGCTAACTTTACCGATTACATCGCCAGCATAGATTTTGATACCGTTCAGGAACTCTGCAGAATCATCACGACCGTCAATCGCCTTGACTACAAAGTTGTTGCGGTATTCTTCCATGCCATTGGACTGATCGTAGAGATTGAATCCAATTCCAACAGTCTTTGTGACTTTCCGAACCCCAGTAGCACCCTTAAAGTCAAACTGAATGGTTGCAGTCGGATCAGCCTTAGACAGATTGATGCTCTGCAAATAGACATAGCTTTCCGTCGCTGTACTGCCGGATTCCGTAATACCTTTGACAGCAATCTTCTTAACCAGGCGCTTATTGTAGGCTTCCATCGCATCCAGGCGATAGACCATGTTATAGATACTGTCAGACTTATGGGTGGCAGAATAGCGCAAGGTCAGCAGGGGGGCAAACTCACGCAGGCGCTCCTTCGTCTGCTTGCCTTCGACAGACTGCGGCTCATCTATAATAAGAACCGGATTGGTCCTTGCAATAATGTCGATAGGACGACGGGAGCGGAACTCATCCAGCTTCATGTAGATACGACGCGCATCTTTTCCCTTGGCATTGAATGCCTGGGAATTGATAATCATTACATTGATGGAGCTATCGGATGCAAACCGGTCGATCTCCGTCAACTGGGCAGAGTTGTAGATAAAGAAGCGAATCTTCTTTCCGTACTCTTCTGCAAAATGTTCCTGAGTAACCTCAAAGGATTTATAAACGCCCTCACGAATCGCAATACTCGGCACGACGACAATGAACTTGCTCCAGCCATAGTGCTTATTTAGCTCGAACATGGTCTTGATATAAGTATAGGTTTTACCAACACCGGTTTCCATCTCAATGGTCAGATTGTAACCTTCACCCTCCAACTTCGGGGAAGGTGCAATCTGGTAGCTTCTTTGTATTTTCTGAATCTGTTCCAGGATAATGCGATTGGACAATTCCGGCACAAGTGGCTGGTTACGCCAGCCGGTGAAATCTTCCCCTTCAGTCAAGGTGGTCTGATAATGACCAGAGCCTCTGTCCATCATGTAAGTCGGAGTCAGATAAGGCTGCCCAGCAAAGACATCTACAACTGCCTTTGCCGCATCTTCCTGGAACTTCTGGTGCTTAAATTGAAGTTTCATGCATCCTCTCCTCCGGTTTCTTCTATCCACTGTTTCAGTTTCTTTTGCAGTTCCTTCTTATCCGGCAGATAGAGATTATATTCAGAAGCATACACATTGCTGTTCTCCGGAAGTGTAATCTCTACAAGAGCATCATTCTTTTCCTTGCACAGCAGAATGCCAATCGTCGGATTTTCATCCGGCAACTTCTGATAACGGTCATAGTAGTTGACATACATCTGCATCTGACCTAAATCCTGATGAGTGAGCTTATCTATTTTCAGGTCAATCAGGACATAGCATCGGAGCAGACGGTTATAGAAAACCAAATCCACATAGTAGTTGTCCTCGTTTAGCGTGAACCGCTTCTGACGAGCTTCAAATAGATAGCCCTTGCCAAGCTCCAGCAAAAACTTCTGCAGCTTATCAATCAAGGCGGTTTCCAAATCAGTCTCAGAGTAAGCCGCTTTTTCTTCTAATCCCAAGAACTCCAGGACGGTCGGTTGCTTTACAATATCGGCAGGTTTAGTGATAACCAGCCCCTCCGATGCAAGGCGCATCACTTCGTCCTTCTCTCGACTCAGTGCCAAACGTTCATACAAGCTGGAATTAAACTGGCGCTGTAAAACGCGGATACTCCACCCCGAAGCGGCAGCTTCAATCTCATAGAATCTGCGTTCATCATTGTTTTTGATTCGCATTAACTGCAAGTAATGCGACCATGACAGAACGAACGGAGATATTTCCTCAAATTCCCGAAACGCTGCTTCGGATTTCTCGACAGCAAATTTCCGAAACACTGTTTCGGAAATTCGTTCCTGATAATTCAAATAAAACTTTCTTGCATTTTCAAGTGTATCCGCAGAAAATCCTCGCCCAAACTGTTCTGTCAGCGCCGCAGACAGATTTTTGATGACTTTTTTGCCATACTGCGCACGATTTTCACCTTGCTGCTGCTCTTCCACGATCCAGCGACCAAGGGAATAGTAAGTCATAAGCTGTACCAGATTTACCTGCTTCGCAGCGACTTTGCGGGCATACTGAATCAGGTCAATGGCATTCTGGCAGAGTACGGTCATCTCAGGAGAGAGGTTTTCTGGTTGCTTCGTAATTAAACCCTTATCCTTTTCCATAATCGTCCCTTCAATCAAATGACTTTCACCCTGGTGTCCGGAGCAAGCAGCTTGAAAATCTCAGTCACATTGATCTTGGCAGGGCTATTGGCAAAGCTGCTGTCACGGAATACGGCACGAAGCGGCTGACGCTTAGCAATTTCCTTGACCACGCTGTCAGGGACATTTTCATTGAAGCAAGCAATCAAATCGCCGTCGTTATAAGTATGAACTGTGCAGCCTTCAATAGTCTCGCTGTTGTATGGCAGAGACAGTGGTAGTCCCCATTCCAACAAGCAGCCAAAGAGGAGATCCAGATCAGTACGGTCAGATTTTACATTGGATTCAAGCATAGCAAGAAGGTTCTGATTATACTCATCAGCTGAATAGAAGATGTCGGTCATATTAGACTCATCCAGTTTGAAAACTCTAAAACCAACATCTACTTTTTCTGCATCAAATGTGCTTCCTGCGCGCCGAATTCTTTCTTTACCGATTTCACAGATGTTTTTGTACCCTGCCTTATACGCCTCACTGTTAGCTTCGGTTTTTTCTGGAAGTTGAATCATAATATGCTTTCTTTTAGCTCCATCCTCTGAATTTAATTGCATTACTGCATGAGCGGTAGTTGCAGATCCAGAAAAGAAGTCTAAGACAATATCTCCTTCACCTGCGACCTGGAGAACCAAAGCCTTTATTAAAGAGAGTGGCTTGGTGTAAGAGAAAAAGTTGTTTCCGAACAGCTCGTACATTTGGTGTGTAGACTCTGTATTCATTCCAACATTATCCATCCATGTAGATTGTGGATTAGTTGATGAATCAAGCTCAGACAAAAACCTTTTTTTCATAGGTCTCTTTGAAGGGGCCGAAGGAAAAACAATTCGATCTTCTTTGATCAACTGCTCCATTGACTCAGGAATATATGACCAAACTCGGTTATAGTTAGGTTTGTAGACAATACCTGTTTTGGGGTCTACCAAATCATAAAACTGATTTGGTCTCATATCTCCAGTCATTCCCACAGTTAAATCACCAGTCGTCCATGGTCCTCTTAGATCATTATCAGGATTTGAATAACCTTTGTAATCCTTGTCAATTCCTCTTAATGCCTTAAAGTTTGGCATTTTATAAGCAAGAACATACTCATGATCCGTTGAACATTTACTCTTATCAAGAGCAGAGGAAGACCTCCGTTTCCAAACAAAATTGGCAAGAAAAGAAGTACTGCCAAAGACCTCGTCACACAATTCTTTCAAAGTTGCATACTCGTTGTCATCAATACTGATAAAAATAACCCCATCTGAAGTCAGAAGGTTTCTGGAAAGCATAAGTCTTGAATACATCATGCTGCACCAATCGGAATGAAATCTTCCGTTAGAATCGGTATTCTTAAAAAGTCGATTGTCATCCTCATCATACATTCCCATTTGTCGATTTTCTTCATCTTGAGAACGCATAAAATCGTCTGCATACACGAAATCACTGCCTGTATTATATGGAGGATCAATGTAGATCATCTTTACCTTGCCAAGATAACTTTCCTGAAGCAGCTTCAAAACCTCCAGGTTATCCCCCTCAATATAGAGGTTCTCTGTGGTATCCCAATCTACACTCTCCTCCGGGCAAGGACGCAGTGTTTTGCGAATGGGCTTGTTGGCCTCTACAATAGCAGCCTTCTTTCCAACCCATGTAAACTCGTAGGCTTCATCGCCTTCGACTACCTCATCAGACAGCATCTGACGGAGCAGGTCAAAATTGATTGCCTTCTTAGGCTTTCCATTTTCGTCGACCGTCTCGGTTACACAATTAGGGAACATTGCCCCAATCTGCTCCACATTCTGAGCGGTTATATCCAGAGATTCCATTCTCATCTTATCCATTAGAATTCTCCTCCTCATCATCCTGTTTGGTCTCACCGCTATGAGGCGATACCCCAAAATTCATTTCAGACAGTCTCTGCTTTAATTCTTTTACAGCAGGAGGAATGTCAATTTTATATGTCGTAAGCTGTTTTTCAATCTCTCTCACTGCTCTTGTTGCTGAAGTAATCATATCTCTCTGTAGCTTAGTATTTTCCCTAATACTGGCAATCGTTTCTATTCCCGCTGCTTTCAAAGTGTATTCTTCCAATGAAAATCGACCAGTTTCAGACAGGGCATTTAAAACTTCTTGGCTAATAATAGGCTGGCTTGAGACAATACCGCGTAATGCTTCAGATGTAGCAAATAAATTGCTTGTATCCACCTGTGATTGCGTTGCAGCCAATGCCGAACTCAGAGTACTATTGAAATCCACTGGCGTAATCTCTTCGTTTTCTTTCTTAGCACCAATGAGCTTTCTGATAGCTGAATCAAGCTCTGAATTCACTTTTTTGAAAAGATTTCGTGCTGTCTTAAAAGTATTGTAATCTATATTGTGAGCGTGCATCACATCATTACGATATGTACGCAACTCACCAAATCGTTTGCACAGCGTCTTAACAAGGTTATTTCCAAGCAAAGTAGCCCATAAGGTGTTTTCCTCAAGCTCCCCAATAGCAGCTAAAAGTTCCGTTCGCGTAAACCGCCATGTTTTTTGATTGACGAGCTCTTTTACTCCCTTTACGAAGTTCACATCAGAGAAGAGTGTGGCAAATATCTCACCCAAATCTTTTACTTCAAGATCAGAAATCACCTTATGCGATTCGTTGTCTCCCTGAAGCGAACTTGCAAGATATAGGAGCTTTCTGAGTTTTCGCTCAAACTCATTCGCTATAGGGAATAAAGACTTATTGAAGTATCCCGAACATTCATTAGACAAAACTGTCGGGTTGTATTTCTCACAAATTTGAATGTTGAGAGGATCAAGTAACTTCGCAGCTTCCTCGCTTTCGCTATCAATACTCAAAGTGAGTGTCCAGCATTCACTGTCCTCAATCTCCTCGACCTCTTTAAATACTTTTTCTGGAATAACTAAGTTCTCCAGATCAGCTTTGTATTTGTCATTTGTAAAAAGGTACTCTTGGATCACTTCATCGCCTCCAATTCTTTCCGAAGTTTCTTTAGCTGGGTATTCATTTCCATCTGCTTATTCAGCTGCTTATCCTTGCGTATCTTTGCCTGCAAGCTATCAATCTGCTTCTGGAGCTGAGCCTTCTGCTCACTCCGTTGAACAGACTCTTGCAGAGCCTCTTGAACACATTCTGTCTGTTGCAATACATCGCCTGCAAGCTGACGGACAAAATTCTCATATACCTCATTCAAGTTCAAGCCCTAGGCTTTAACTGGCAGTTCGTCCTCGACCAACCAATCGGAATGATAGTAACTATTAACCTTAAAGGAATTGTTTCCCGTAACAGCTTCCTTGTATCCAATCCAAGCCTGATACTTGCCGCCGTATTCCAAAAGGAACAGGATATGATACGGAATTTCACGGTCTATTTTCCGCAGGACAGCCTCATTCACTGTCTGTGTATTCAGGCGAATTTCAAAGACCTTAATCTCGGTTACTGTTTGTCCCGCTGCGAGATTCATCGTTGATGCAGCTATTTTGTTGCGCCAGTAGATAATCCGAATATCATCAACAAAGCTCTTTTTCAAGGCAGGTGTAATCGTAAGGTTCTCATAGAACTTCTGCTTTGGCAGGCGCTTATTAAACTCTGTTGACTTCGGAAGTCCTAACAAAAGAATCCCTCCTTACTTCACTACCAAGAAGCAGATTAATTCAAAATCACTTAGTCCTGAAATGTCGGACATCAACGCCGAAGTTCCGCCGGCAGAGAAGTCGAACATCATCCAGAAGCTACTTCGGTTTCAGGTAATCGCAAATCACATCATCGTCCTGACTATTTTATTCTGGAATATTTTGATCTTTTATATATCTTCCAGACCTGATTCTTGCATCTTTAGGCTTTTCTGCATCTTCCGGAATAGCCCAGTATGAACCAATCTTCACTGCTCCAGGAATACGACCTTCTTTGCAAAGATCATTGATCCACCTGACAGAGAGACTCCATTTTTCAGATGTCTGTTTAATCGATAAATAACCCATAAAGTTCTCCATTTTGTCTGATAAAACAATATAACGCATCAAAATAAACATACTCCAAACTTAGCGGTAAATCAATCCAATCATCTACTCCTATTGCTCAAAATTTTTGTCACCTCGCTAATTTGCAAGCAGTGTATGAGCGTCCATCCGGACCTCATACGCCACTTGTTGGGATACTCCCAAGCCCTTAGAAGAACTCACTTCGTGAGGCTGCGCGTTCCTGCGGAACGCTTGATAGCAGAACCGGACACTGACGTGTTTCTCCGATGTCCTGGTCCCTAATCATCTCTGCTTCTTCTCTTCCCGTCGCTGTCTCTCTTCATCTGCTTCACGCTCCGCGGCATAGAGTGAGGCGATGTTTCTCTGCGCAATCCAGAATTCCTGCATTTCCTTTTTCACCTGCCGGTACTCGGCATAGGCTGCCTTTTTCTCTTCCAGTACCTGTTCGTATTCAAGGCTCAGTTCTTTAACCTTTGGCAGTTTCTTTATGCCAAGTTCATCAAAGGCCGCTTTCGCCGCCTTGTGTAGCATAATTTCTTTCCGGTGCTCCTCCAGGAAGCTCTTACTGTATCCGGCTTTCCGGTACGCTTCGTAAATCGTTCTAGTCTTTGAGTAGTTGATGATCTGCATTTTCAGCGCCGCGATTCCCGCCAGCCGCTTCTCAGACTCCTGAATTGCACAGAGCAGGCGGCCTCGTTTCTCCTGCTTTTCCGTTGTGAGTGCATTCAGTAGGTCAACACTATCAATCTTGTTGTCACGGAGAAACAGTAGCGTCTTTGACATCTGTTTGAGGTTGTAGACTGTCGCCCATCGCTTGAAGCCTTTGCCTTTGGACTGCAGTTTGCTCTGAATATCGATGAGCAGATTGAAAGAGTGTTCCTGCTTTTGGTGTGGTCTGCCTTCATGCTTTGCTTCGTCGGAGAGTGCCGAACGAATTTCCGCTTCTCTATATCCTTCCGGAAGTGAGGATAAGCGGACAAAGCGCTTCTGATTCCTACCCTTAACGGAAACATGTTTCCCCCGCTTGATTTCATAGCCAAGTTGCCGTAGCTGAAAGAGGACTGTCTCAAAGTCCTTCGGCTTCTTTTGAAGTATCCGGTCAATATCCCGGCAGATGAAGTCACGGATGCTTGTCCGTGTGGGGTATTCCGTCCGTTTTTTCCGCTCGCCGATTGGCTTCGCTTCAATCACCGATAAGCTGTTTTCTAGGCAGACAAGGTCACTTAAGCGTTGCAGTGCGAGGCCCGAAAACCAGAAGTTCTTGAACTTCCTTGTACCGTCAAGAGATGTCGAATTGAACACGATGTGATTATGGATATGTGCCCTGTCCGTGTGTGTCGCAACGATGAAAGCAAACTTCCCTTTGGTGAATCTAATCGCCAACTCCCGACCTATTCTATTTGCCTCCTCCGGTGTGATTTCACCGGGCTTAAAGGACTGTCGAATCTGATAGGCAATCACATCGCGTCTCTGGTGACGGCCTGTAATCTGCTCATACTTCCGTTTGGTCAGCATGAACTCTTCATCTACGGTAAAGGGATCACATTGGTAGCCGGTGACAAGCTCGCCTTTCTCGGTCTTGTCCGGATTCTTGGCATAGTCCGTCCGGTCACTGAGACTTCGCGCAATGGTCTTTCCCTTATTGGCATGAAGAGCAATGAGTCGTGTGGCTGCCATCTCTGTAACTCCTTTCCGTATCAGCTGCAAAAGAAAACGGCCCGGGAACATTTCTGTTCTCGGGCCTCGACTTTATTTGACTACTTAAGTGAATACAAATTCAACAAGTTTTCCGCTCAGTGCCTCCAGACCTGTGGCAAGTACCTGGGCAAACATGGAGCCTACAAAAGCAATCGCTCCAATGCCGAGGATAATTCCTACCTGCAGCCAATTTCGCTGAATCAGATAGTTGACAAGGCCGATACCGAGGATAACGTAAATCAGCCCGATTGCAAGCAGTCCAATCTCCAGAATGAGTCTGTAGAAGATTGACAGCGCGCCAACGACTGCCATGATAGGGAGTGCAATAATTCGGAACGGGAGTTTAATCAGCCACATATCGTTACCTCCTTGTCTGCTTTACAGTCAGTTTATAATGCCCTAACCCGTATTGCAAGGATGTCAACGAAGCACTCCGCTAATCTATGACGCTCACTGAATCGTCGCAAGTCTTGCCAGCATCTCCTTCGCGATTTCCCAGATTTCACTCTGCCTCGCCTGCAAGTCCCGGATGTCCTCAGCGTAAATGGATCCGGTCTCATTTGCCCGCTTTGCATACTGGTTCAGGTTATTGCTACAGCGCCGGAGCAAAGACACCATTTCCTTCATGTCTGTCAGATCCAGGTTGATACAGTAACCGTCCAGCGCCATCTTACGCACATAAGCACTGCGGTTGATGATTCCAAGCTCGGTCATTTTCTGCTTAATCCGTTCCATCTCTTCCGGAAGAAGGAGCACATGAATTTCCTGATTACGTTCCCGTATTGCTGCTCCTCACCGCACCTAAGAGATTCAGACCATCAAATTCAGAATCGGTCATGCCGCCAAGTTTCCGGATTACGGCATCTGTCAGAGCTGACAGTGCTTTCTCATCCGTTTGAAGCTGTCCCCGCATGAGAAACAGATTTTTGAGTGTTCCGCTTCTGTTTTTCTCACCGTAGAGAATCAACAGCGTTTTCTCGTCTTTTGTAAATACCATTGCGTCTCCTTCCCGCCTTCGTATCATCCGGCATCATGGGTATCATCAAATTTCAACCTGAACTCTGCTTTACCGTCGGCCTTTGCCAAGAGCAAGAGACTCGCATTGTACTTCTTTCCGCTTCGCTGGCTCTTGCAGTCCTTCCGGCGAATGCTCCCCCTTCTAAGGTAGCCTTCACAGGGTCTGTTTGCACCGAGAACCTTGGCAAGTGCCTGGGCAACAGAAGGTTTTTCAGCAATGACAAGTTTCATTTTAGCGTCCTCCTTTACATAAAAATAACCCTTCCGAACCAAACCAATTGGAACGGAAGGGTATGTAATCGTCAGTTTTTATAACCCCGGCTGTTGCAGGTATAACATCAGTAACTGATTTGAGAGTTCCGGCGTAAGCTGGCCAAGCTTTGCCAGTTCTTGCATAGTACGAAGAATCTCACTGCGTTCTCTCGTTTTTGCATTGATTGCAATTGCAATCAATTCCCTCTGGGCCTTAGTTCTCTGATAACTGAGAAGAGGTTCAGCCAAAGCCATTGGAATAGCCTTAAGAAGCTCTGCTGTGAACTCGGTAAAAGAGGTTGCTGCGGTTGCTACGGATAAATCTGTGCCCACTTGTGTTCCCGTCACGATCTCGTACATAACGTTGCTCCTCTCTTTCTTATTTGTTGTCTTCATTATATCATCATCAAAACGTATAATCTATTACAATTCTTGTCTCAAACCAGATAAAACGGCGTGGACCGAAACACCGCAATCTCTGTGTCACGCATGACCACCATGGCCAGCGTTGGTATCATCACGCGGTCGACATTCAGCGTCGAACCATACAGGCATGAAAAAAGCCGGGTAGCGTTGATACCGGCTATCCAGTCGCTACGCTCCCGGCAAAGGACAGTTTCGAACAAAGCATCGCATTTTGTTGATGGCTTCAACTGATTGAAACTGTCCCTTATGGTCTGATTCTCCATGCCGGAAATCCAGAGCCTCTGAAAAGGCTTCTTGTATTTCGCCTAGTGTTACACAATGCGAAAAATCAGCTCTCTCGCTTCCAGCATCTGTCGCGTAAACCAGGCTCTTCACATCCTCCCAATTCATATGCTTACACAGAATCATAAACTGTTTTCTCGTGGACACAGACACCTGATACTGCCACTGCTCCGGTAGTATCAGCAATGCCTCCGGGCGCCATTTGGCATAGCCCTCACGGTAAGCCGCCGCGCAGAGAGTGCTACCAGATATCCCACGCACCAGCTGACAATATAGCCCTCTCCGGAAAGGTGTCCTTCACAGGGCCTGTTGGCACCGAGAACCTTGGCAAGCACCTTCGCAAGAGAAGGCTTTTCGGCAATGACGTGTTTCATATTTGTCTCTCCCTCATAACTCCGGTTCCTTCGGTTTTGCCTTACTCCTTTTTCTTTTCTGCGGGTGCTCAGTCTCTTTCAGCTTGGCTACCACCGATTCCGCCTCGGCAACCTTCTGTTTCCGTAAATCCAGTTGCTCCAAAGAAGTAGCATAGGAAGACCTCGGCAGGGGAAGCGTACATTGCTCAAGAAACGAGTAATAATTCGTTGCATTCCCGACAATGACATGATCTAACACCTTGATTCCCATCATGTTAAAGGCCTGCACCAGTTGATCTGTAATGGAGATGTCTTCCTTGCTGGGCTTCAGCTTGCCGGAGGGATGGTTGTGGAACAGCAGTACATTCGAAGCGTTGCTTAAAATGGTCGACTTCAATGTTTCCCGCGGATGAACCAGCGAAGAATTCAGCGTGCCCATGCTGATAATGTTTAAATTGATCGGTCTATTATCAACCTGCAGATTGATGAGGCCAAAAACCTCACGATCATAGTCGAGAAGTGCATCCGCTACCAGCTGTACCGCAGCTTCCGGAGAATCAATCTTTGTCTCGGAATACAGCGACCGCTCTTTGACCAGACGAATACCGACCTGCTCAAGCTGAAAGCCGTCCCTGTCTGCTTCGTAGAGATCAGGCTTTTTCGTCACCGTCATCACCTCCTTTTTGCAGGGAAACGGTGAGAATGAACTTTTCATCCTTCAGCTCTTCCAGGCGCTCGCGGAGCCCTTCCACCGTCAGTTCCGTTGCGTGTGCTTTACACTTATTCTTTTTCATGCAACCTCCTCCTTTCGTGAAACTCCCCTTACGCTTGATCCTCGTCCCCGCTGCTTTTAACTTCCGACTCCTCCGGCCCGTCCTCCTCGTCAGTCTCATCATCCTCCGGGAATTCATAGGCCTCTTCGTCATCCTCATCCACATAATCGGCATCCGGATCCGGTCTCAGCGCAGCGGTCTGCTTTTTCTTCGACTGCAAGTAGAGGTATCCGATGGCACCGGCAGCCAGCGCAATAACGACACCGACCAGAGGAAGGGGATGGACGGGTTTCTTTTCCTTCACTGTGGGATCCGGCGCAGAATCCTGCACTGCACCGGCCGCAGAAGGCGTCGCAACGGCAGCACCCGTAGCATTATTCTTTTCGTTCTGGGCTGCCTTATAGTCGGCTACCTGCTTCTCATCCATCAGGGCAAACAGATCCTCCTCATCCACCATGTTCAGGAAGTGCACGTTTTCCTCGCCCTTATCATTGCGGTCGATGATCAGATAGAAGTAGTTACCGGACTTGGTTACCAGAGTGATAAACTGCCTTCCCTGTCCTGCCTGCGACCCGATGTCATCGACCAGTGTCAGATTTCCGTTTGGTGTCAGCGGACGGGTATCTTCCTCAGGGCGCGTTTCCGCCTCCGTGGTTGCTTCCTCTGCGACGGCATCGGTAGTCATCGTAGTGCTCTCTGTCTCCGTAGCAAAGGCAAAGCAGGCCACGGAAATGCTTCCGCACAGCAATGCTCCGGCCATAAAGCCAGCCATCAGTCTCTTAATACGCATTTTCATCCTCCTGTTCCTTGTTACCGGTCGATTCAGCGGTCTCCGCAGGGTAAACGCCAACCATACCCTGCCCTGCCAGGGCAATCACCTTTGCCAGCTGCTCGGGCGTCAGATTCGCCGCGTGAACCATTGTATGAATCACGCTGTTCTCCTCTTCGCGATAGCGACTCTCCAGTTCCTTGACGCGCTGTGTCCACACGGCCTGCTTGACGCGGGCACGCTTCAAATCAGCACCGATTTTCTCAAGCTTTGTCATTGTGTTCCTCCTTATTACGGCAGACGTCCGAAGCAGTAAAAATGCCGCTGCCAGTAGGGCGTATTGATAGATGCATACGAGATTGGATTTCCGCAGTGAATCATCATCCCGTTTCCGACATAAATACCGACATGGCTGGCTCCCGAAGTGTTATAGGTACCACGGAAAAAGACCAGATCTCCGGGCTTTGCATCACTTGCCCGGATAGTCTGGCAGTAGTTCTTTAGCCCATTTGCCGTAAGCCTACCCACATTCCAGCCGTTGCCACAGTGGTTGATGACCCAACTCACAAAACCGGAACAGTCGAAGCTTGTCGAAGGCGATGACCCGCCCCACACATAGGGATAACCCAGGTATTTTTCCGCTTCATTGACCATGTTCCGAAAGCGCTCATCCGTAAGTGCTTCACCAGGAATGTCGTAGTCAAGGTAATCACTTCCGGCAGAAACAAAGGCCTCATCCTCGAATAGCTTCGCCTTATTCCCCTTGGTCAGCAGCAGAATTCCATAGCGCTCCGCCTGTTTTTCCGTCATGCCGCCGGACTCTGCGATGACATGCCCGAGGTTTTTATTGGTCAACGTAATGTTGAGGATGTAGTACTCATACTCAACCTCGACCTCTTCACTGTCTTCCGTGGTCTCTCCGGTGACAGGATCCATGCTTGTGCTGGTGTGCGTTTCGGTTCTGGTGCGCGTTTCCACCACCTCCTCGATATTCAGCACATACTGCAGATGAAAGAGTCTCCGTAACGTGTCCTGCACCTCCGCCCTCGTATAGTCCTCGAACTGCGTGGTCAGATACGCCGCGAGCTGATAGGGATCATGCCCGATTTCATCCAAGTGAAAGTTGTATTCGTCATATCCCGGATGCGTTGCCTGGATAGAATCAATCTGCCTCTGCAAATCAGCCTCAAGCGCCTTATAGTCTTCATTGGCCCCGATGATATCCCCATCCTTTGCGGTGAATGTCGTCGCTACCACTGCGCCGAAGCCGCTCGGCAGGAAGGCCGAACAGGAAGACAACGCGGATGATAAGGCCATAATGAGCAGGGCCAGTCCGGCAATTGTTAGAATCATTTGCGGATGCTCCGCGATATATTCAATCCCTTTATCTTTCAGCTCCGAAAGTCTCTGGGCAATGGATTTCACCTCGGTCACGCCTTCCTTTGTAGCGGAACCGCCTTTTGCCGCCGCCTGTTCCGCCCGCCTTGCGGCAGCGTATTCCTGCCGGATTGCTTTCTTCTGCTTCATGCGGGAAATCGGATTGGAAAATACCTCCGGATATTCCGCCATGCGCTGCTGAAAGATTGCTTCTACATTTGCTGTGTCTGCCTTGGCTTGCAGCTGTGCAGCTTTTTGATAGGCCTTCAGCTTCTTGCTATAGACAGTATGATTGACAGTGCGAATACCGGTCTCCGTGCCATCCGTAGCTGTATTTGCCGCCTCAACAGCCGTATTATTGTCCTGATTGTCCTTTGCCACCTGGCTGTGAAGTTTTTTGGAAACCGTAGCCGTTACAGAATGTGTTGCCTTACCGCCTTGTTTCTGAAAGCTAAGCTTTGTCCTGTGCCGCGTAGCCGCGTCAGATATCGGATTCCTTTTCTTCCGGATTTTCTTTGCTACACGCTCAGCCTTATCTGCTGCTTTTTCAGCCCTGGTTTCCGCTTTTTTTTCTCTGGGCTTTGCCAATACTTCTTCGGTTAACCGGGGGCGGGACGCTTTCCTTGCCATAATTTACGCCTCCTTTGTCCGCTGCATCGGCAGGTGCTTTGCACTCCCCATACCGTCCGCAACCCATTTTTCTCCCGCCTGTCCGGTTTCGTGTCCTGCCGCCTGCACCTCGGATAACTTGGTCGTCATGATCTTATACAGCTGAAGATCCGTCGGAAAATGGTCCACGAAGGGGAGAATGACATTGCCGTAGAACAAGAGTCCTTCGCCCTCGCCGGAGTGCGTCACATAGGACAACTGGTGTGGGGAGATGTTCAGCTGCTGCGCCAGAATCTGCCGGTCACCGGCAGCCTGATTCAGCATATATACGAAGTCGGAGTTTTCGAAGATGTTCTCTACCTCGCGGCTGGATAAGAGATCCTTTACATTCTGGGTGATGCCGGTCGGAATGCCGCCCCATTTGCGGAAGCGCTTCCAGATTTCCACGGAATAGGACGCTGTCTGTTCCTCTTTGAGAAGAAGGTGGAACTCGTCCATATAGTAGCGGGTGGTCTTTCCGGCGGAACGATTGGCCGTGACACGTCCCCAGACCTGATCCTGCACAATCAGCATTCCAAGCTTTTTCAGTTGCTTGCCAAGTTCCTTGATGTCATAGCAGACAAAGCGGTTCTGAATGTCCACATTGGTTCTGTGGTTGAAGAGATTGAGAGAGCCCTTCACATAGATTTCAAGCGCTGCCGCCACACGCTTTGCCTCTGTTTCCTCCTGTTTTAAGAGGGCATTGTACAGGTCTTCCAGAAGGGGCATATTTTCCGGCTTCGGATCCTCAAAATAGTGCCGGTAGATCTGGTGGACACAACGGTCAATCACGGTCTTCTCAATCGGCTGCAGGCCATCCTTGCCGCCTACAACCAGCTCGCAGAGAGACAGGATAAAGTCAGCCTTGAGCGCCAGAGGGTTATCCTCCTCGCTGTAGGAATCATTGATGTCCATGGGATTGATATACTGCGTGCTGGTCGGGCTGATTTTGATGACCTGCCCTTCCATGCAGTTGGCCAGAGCCGTATACTCGGCCTCCGGATCACAGATAATCAGGTCGTCATCCGTCACCAGAAAGGCATTGGCAATCTCTCTCTTCGCCGAGAAAGACTTGCCGGAACCGGGTGTCCCGAGAATCAAGCCGTTCGGGTTTTTCAGTTTCTTACGGTCCACCATAATCAGGTTGTTGGACAGCGCATTCAGGCCGTAGTAAAGCGCCTCACTTCCGGTCTGAAACAGTTCCTGTGTGGTGAAGGGAACAAAGATTGCCGTTGAACTTGTGGTCAGCGCACGCTGGATCTCGATGAGGTTGTTTGCCAGCGGTAGGCTACTCATAAGCCCCTGTTCCTGCTGGAAGTCGAGTCTTCGAAGATTGCAGTTATGCTTCTGCGCAATCGAAGATGCCTGAAACACATTGTTTTCCAGTTCCTGATCCGTCTTCCCAGTATTCATAATCAGGAAGGTAATCAGGAACATACGCTCGTTCTGCGACTGCAGCTCCTCTAAGAGAGCCTTTGCGTCCTTCCCGTAGGTTGCAAGATCCGAAGGGATGATGTCCATGTCATACCCGGAACGGACGGCCTTTTTCTGCTCTTCGATTTTGCTTCGGTCGAGCTCCGTGATGGTGTGCTTAATCTGTTTGATGGCAGTTGTCTGATTCACCGACTGAACGTGCATCGTCACAATCTGGCTGGACTCCGTGTCCAAGAAATCCTTCAGCATCTGATCCGAGAGATCCGATGCCGTGATTTGCAGATAGCTCATGGCTCCCTTCAAATCCCCCATCGTAAAAGTCCTGCTACCGGGGAAGGAGAACG
This sequence comes from Stomatobaculum sp., assembly GCF_057248925.1. Lineage (NCBI taxonomy): Bacteria > Bacillati > Bacillota > Clostridia > Lachnospirales > Lachnospiraceae > Stomatobaculum > Stomatobaculum sp. The sequence goes on along the minus strand of NZ_DBHIHF010000030.1, from coordinate 2,181 downwards.
AGGTTGGCGCGATAAAATCCTTCACGGAGAGACCGGAACCCGCAAGCCAGCTCCAGTCAAAAAAGAAGCGGTCATGGTCACCCATGTGGAACATGGCGTGCATCAGTTGCAGGCGCTCCCTGCCGTTTAATACCCTGGCGGAAACACCGAGGCGCTTTAAGTTATTCATCATATCCGTCTGTACATGTTGAAGCCTTGGCTTAGCCTCGCGCATAGAATCCGCTTCGATTCCGAAGGTAATATACTTGGTCTTTGTCAGACCGTTATTCCCCTGTGCCAGTTGGGTTCTCAGCATCTGGCTGTACTCGTTTCGAATGCCGTTAAAGTGGTCATTCCGGCAGGGAATACGAACTTTTTTCTCAAAGCTTTCTGCGTCCGTTGCCATATTCATAAAGGACAGTTCAAAGTGAATCGTGCTGTCAAAAGAGTTCAGGAAGGCACACCACTCTTCGAAGATTGCGGTCTTGTCCTCCTGCTGTGCCAGCTGGTAGTTGATATCCTGATACTGAATGGTCAGGGTATAGTAGCGATCCGTTACCCTGCAGATTCCGTCCGGAAACATGCGCTGAAACGGAATTGAATCCTGGGCGCTGCGGGGGATTCCGTCATCGCTTCTCGCTTTCCTGATAATCTGCAGAATCTCTTTTTCCTGCGCCTTACTCAAGTTCTTCGGTAGATTCAGCTCTCTTTTCCCCGTTTTTCGGAACGGATTTCTCATCGTAAACAAAGGCATTTACCTCCTTTCAGGTTTCTTCTTCGCAGCACCGGATGTAGCCTGCAGAACATGCTCGATTTCCCTCTCAAGCTCCGCCTGACGGATCAGTGCCGCATAATAGTTATTGGTGCGATAGGGACGAACTTTAGGTCTTACGAACTTGGCCTCAATAAACTGCTTTGCAATCTTCTCAAGCGGCTGCCCGTCCTTTTCATACATTCCGAGGAAAAAGAACGGCAGCATGATGACCATCATGCAAATGACCGCCATGCTGGTCGTACCGAGTGTTTTGAGCAAAAAGAAAGACGGGACACCAATCAGTGCTCCCGCCCCAAAGCAGATAAGCTGACGTTTTGTCAGGTTAAAAAGAATTTTGGATTTGACCCTCGTTAAATCCCGAGGGACAGGGATATAAGCTGCCATATAACACCTCCTGCCTCAGTGCGCCGCGAAAATGCTCTTTGCAATCGAGCCTGTCTTGAATAAGGTAAAGCACAATAACACCGTATACCCGACAACGCCCCAGATGGAGCCGATGATATCACTGGAGATGGTGATTCCCTGAATCAGCACTGCGTAGATGCCGACGCAAATCATGATAAGGAAACCCTGAAAGCCAAGAGCAAGCATGGATTTGAGATAATTCTGCCCCGCCGCGCTCTGCTCACGATTCCCGAAGGTCGAGAACGGAATCGGCGCCATACTGGTCATCAGGTAGATTTCAATCATTCGGCCGTAGACGATTACAAAAATCACAACGCTAAGCGCCTTTATTGTGAACTGTAGTATCATGCTCTGCAGATACAGTCCAAAGAGTTCTCCGATATCCATCCCTTCCAGGGTATGCCGCATGGTCTCTAAGGCGCTTCCATTCACCGCCGTGCTACCGGCAATCAGACCGCCTGCGCTGTTAATGACATGCTGTGCCACATCAAAGACCGCCATCACAATGTTGAAGGTATTGCTAATGAGCGTGACTGCCACAAAGGTCTTGAAAATCCATTTGAAGAAAATCCACGTCTCAAAGTTTGCAAGGTTATTGTGGTCAATAATCATCTGAATCAGTTCGCAGCAGGCAATGAAGGTGAGAATCAGACCTGCAATCGGAAGTATGACGGACTCGGAAATATTCCGTATCAGGGAGAAGATCCCCGGCGAAAAGTTCGCCGGGGTAGTCCCCACCTGTGTTGCAATATCACCAACCTGCGTGTTTACCGAATCAAAGAGTCCCGACAGCTGGATCATGATGCCGTTGACAAGAATCCCCTTCATCCATGTGCCAATCTGCTGGAGTACGTCTTCCAATTCTTAACACTCCTTTCTCAACCGAAAAGTCCGGCAAGCTGGGGCACCAGCGTGATGCCGATGAGCGCGACACCACCGCCCGCCATCAGCTGCTTCATGCCCTGCGACTTTGCTGATGTGTGATAAAGAAGTAGTAGAAGTGTAAAAAATTTTGCCGTTCC
>NZ_DBHIHF010000029.1:0-30925 GCF_057248925.1 Stomatobaculum sp. | reverse complement strand
TCCAGTTGTGGTGCCTAACGATAGTCAATGTGTCCAGAATTCTGGGTACATATCAGTTCAGAGATATTCTCTTAGCAGCGATTTTATTATAACGACGAAGGCAAGAGTGTGTACAAGTGTAAAACGTGTGTTTGAATACGACAATACTAGGCTGTAAAGTTGGAGTGTAGTGGCCAACGCTTTTTGTAACACCACTGCTTAATGGTATACTCTGCTCTCTTTTCAAATGGAGTCAGATATCCGTTATACGTGTGTGGGCGTATCTGATTGTACCAATCGTAAGCAAACTCTGAAACGGCATAATCCAGTTCTGCTGCAGTTTCAAAACGATACTGATAAATCAGTTCGGTCTTTAAGGTATTGTAATAGCGCTCCATCGGCGCATTGTCATACGGACAGCCCGCACGGCTCATGCTTTGAAAAATCCCGAGCTTCCGGCAATGTTGTACAAACTCTGCGGAAGTAAACTGACTTCCTTAATCCGAGTGCAAAATCAGATTTTGTGGGATGGTCTTTGCACTCGACAACGCTGTTTCAAGCGTACGCACGGCTAGGGAACTCGTGATAAAAGAGCTGTTTTCACTGGCAACAACACTTCTGTCGTATCAATCAATCATGGAACAATGATAGCGCATGGTTCCATTTGTCAGTGTCATATATGTGAAGTCGGTACACCACACACGATTCGGCTGCTCAGGAGAAAAATTCCGCTTTAATAGATTCGGGAAAATTTTATGAGCTAATCCCCGATGGTATGCGAATCTCTTTCGACGACAAATTGAGTATAGTTGCAGTTCACGATTCATGTACTTGTGGACTGTTGTTTTGCTCAATGAGATTCCTTCTCTTTGCAGAAACGCCTTCATTTTACGGTGCCCCATGACACCATGAGAGTCATGGTAAAGTGCTTGAATCTGCTGACAACAATGAGATTTTTGAACGAGATAACCCGCTTTCGCATTTCTGAGGTAGTTGTAATAAGCGTTCGGATGAATGTGTAGCGTTTTAAAAAGCCATCTCAATCCGAACTCGGTCAAGTCTATATTTGTGTGTAAATTACCGATAAGGTATGATAAGTTGCGCAAATTGAAAATCATATAAAAAAGACATGGTTTGCAGTCCTCTGGTAGAATGAAGTTGCGAGACAACACTCAGAAAGGTGACTACAAACCATGTCTGATAAGATTGTACAGTTCAACGAGGAAGTTATCAAGGGGCAGCTGAAAGAACTGGTCCGTGGTAGTGTCGAGGAGACTTTGAATGAGCTCCTGGAAAAAGAAGCCGAAACGCTTACACAAGTGGCTCGTTATGAGCGTAATGAAGCGCGCCAGGGTTATCGAAGCGGACACTATGATCGAAAGCTTACAACGACTTCCGGCGATGTTACGCTACACATGCCGCGTTTAAAGGGAATTCCTTATGAGACTGCTATCATTGAACGCTATCACCGTCGTGAAAGTAGTGTTGAAGAGGCTCTTATCGAGATGTATCTGGCAGGTGTGTCTGTCCGTCGAGTTGAGGATATCACAGAGGCACTCTGGGGAACTAAAGTCTCTCCGGGAACAATCAGCGAGCTGAATGAGAAAGCCTATGCTCGCATCGAAGTATGGAGAAGCCGACCTTTGACAGGGAAAGAATACCCATACGTCTACGTCGATGGAATCTATCTTCGTCGCAACTGGGGCGGTGAATACGAAAATGTGGCAATTCTAGTTGCAATTGCAGTCAATCAAGATGGTTTTCGTGAAGTCATTGGTGCTACTGAGGGAAAGAAGGAGGACAAATCCAGCTGGGTCAACTTTTTTCAGTGGCTGCGCGAAAGAGATTTAACTGGCGTAAAACTCATTGTCGGAGACAAGTGCCTTGGAATGCTGGAAGCTGTAGGTGAAGTGTTTCCGGGGGCCAAGTATCAGCGTTGTACAGTCCATTTTTATCGCAACATTTTCTCAGCTGTCCCGAGATCTAAGGTAAGGCTTGTGGCAAAGATGTTGAAAGCAATTCATGCACAAGAGAGTAAAAAGGCTGCTCGAGAAAAGGCCACAGCCATAGTCGCTGAACTCCAGGGGGTGAAACTAAAAGAAGCCGCCAAGAAGGTCTCAGAGAGCATTGACGAGACTTTGACCTACTACGATTTTCCCAGTGAGCATTGGATGAAGATACGCACAAATAATACGATTGAGCGTCTGAATCGCGAGATTCGGCGTAGAACCCGTGTTGTAGGCACATTTCCGGATGGAAACTCAGCGTTAATGCTGGTTTGTGCCCGGCTTCGTTATGTTGCGGGAATCCAGTGGGGAAATAAGAAATATATGAATATGAAGCACCTAGAGGTGAATGAAGAAAACACCTCCGTTGCAGGCTGACTTCATTTAATCAGAGGATGCAAACTAATTTGCGCATAAATCTTGACGGTACCGTATTTTCTCCTCTGCTGACATTATAATCTATCAGGCAGAGGTGTTACAAATTCACTGTACCACTACAGAGGTGAGTTTGGGCTTTTCTTACGTGTGAAAAAACAGTCATTGAAAAGATGAGGAAGGATTTCTTTTCTCAGTATAAGGGGTAAGACAGAAGGTTTAAGAAAGTAGAGAGTGGATGATGACAGATGGTAGCCATGGATAAATACTATGAAAAAGACAAAGACAAAGACAAAGACGTTAAGGCTGCGAATACTGTAGAGGAGAGGCCTTACAAGTGTTAGGCTGAAAGTTAATAGTTACGGAGATGGTTACAGGAGATGCTTGAGTGAAGGATATTTACGAGTGGCTCTGGAAGAGTTACTTGGTATATGGTAAAATGAAAAATAAAAATGATTGGTGATGCTGTTTTGCATTAGATACACGAAAAGACTGTGTGGCGGATTAATAATGAATGTATATGATTTCGATGGGACGATTTATCGAGGCGATAGTTCAATAGATTTCTTTGTCTTCTGTGTAAAACGTTATCCCGGGATTTGCTTGGGGTTACCCAGATTTGGAATCTATTGTATTCTCTATAAGATGGGGAAGGTTTCAAAGAAAAAGTTGAAGGAGATGTACTTTCGCTTTCTGGCACAGATTGCAGATGTAGAGTGCTGTGTACAAGATTTTTGGGATCAACACGAGAGCCGTATTATGGACTGGTATTTAGAACAGAGGTACGAGACCGATGTAGTAATAACGGCCTCCCCGAGATTTTTGATTTCTGAGATCTGCGCTCGTTTGGGAATAAAAAACCTAATTGCAACCGAGGTTGATTCTACCACAGGAAAGTTTTTGAGTGAGAATTGTCACGGAGAAGAGAAGGTTAAGAGATTTCAGCATAGCTTTCCGAACGCGATACCCACTGCGTTTTATTCTGATTCTTTGTCGGATTCTCCTATGGCAAAAATAGCAAATCAAGCCTTCTTTATATCAGGTGGTCGGTGTGGGGAATGGCCTGCGGACGGAACTTGAATTTGAAAAGTTGAGGCACTTTTGCTTACGACTTTCGAGGCGAGGAATCTGAATAGATTGCGAGTCAATAGATTGATAATTGTGAAGATTAACGAGAACATCAATGGACTGTTTTAGACCTTTCTGACATGTGGAAGAACTACACAGTTGTAGAAAAGAAGTTGTTGTTTCTTGCCTGTATAAATTAACAGAGTTATCGAATGGGAGAGTTGAACGGATTAGGATTCAGGGTGCGGATAAATATAGTGATTGGCTTGTGAGTGCTTAAAACTAATCTATCTTTGAGGGGGTGTCTCAAAAGTGAAAAAATACCTGAAACTATTGCGAGCCAAGCATTATTTTAAGAATGCATTGGTGTTTACTCCGCTATTTTTCAATAGAACTATTTTCACCTCAAAAGCAGCAAATGCGCTGATTGGATTTGTGGCTTTCTGCCTCATATCCTCAGCTGTTTACATATTCAATGACATTCAGGATGCGCCGAAAGATCGACTTCACCCAACGAAAAAAAAGAGACCCATTGCCAGCGGTGCGGTAAGTATCTTCCGGGCCAAGACAATTGGTATGTTCTGCTTGATTCTATCGATAGCTCTTTCTCTTTATGTTGGAAGTTTGATGAGCGTTCTCTTGCTGCTGCTGTATTTCGCGCTGAATATTCTATACAGTTTAGGTCTTAAAAACAGACCGCTTATTGATGTTGTTATTTTGGCTTCCGGTTTCATTATCCGTGTTATATTCGGGGCCGCTCTGACCAACATACCGATTTCAGGGTGGCTCTATCTTACGATATGGACAGGAGCATTTTATATGGGGCTCGGCAAGCGTCGTAATGAGATACAGAAGCAGGGCGATGAAGGAGAGACACGTCCGGTATTGAAATATTACACATATAGCTTTCTCGATAAGAATATGTATGTATGCGTAGCTCTGTCTATTGTTTTTTACGCACTTTGGGCAGTTGAACGTGATAACCCTCTTTTTCTTTGGTCTGTTCCAATCATGATGATTATTCTTATGAAATACAGTTTAGATATAGAGGGAAACTCTGACGGAGATCCAATCGAAGTCATCACTCACGATAAAACTCTCATTTTACTTGTGGCAATCTTTGTAGCCTATTTGGGATTCATCCTTTACTTCTAAATTGTCAGAAAAATTAATACGAATCATCGATGGAGCTGTTTGAGTGTATAGTAGACTTGGAGCTTATCGCAATAATAATGCAAATAAACAGTAGGAGGTGCATCTGATTTTATCGTAAAGACTTATTTTGGTGCGAGGAATAATGCATTGGAATATAGAGGCTTTTAGCCTTGTGCATTACGATTCGGAGATGAAACTATAGAACATATTGCTTGGGGATGTACAGTTCTGTTTTGATGCTTGAGGTAAATAAATGAAATTGGCTAAAATGATTCACAAACTCTTGGTTGTTTATATGACGCTTCCTATCCTGATATTTATTCTTGGATGGATAAAACCATTCATTTCAATACCGGCAGCTGCTATCGTTGTGATAATGGCATACCGCTTTTTAATGGACGAATCGTTTGTGGAGAAGGCACCGAATGTTACAAAAAAGGACATTGAAACGCTAATTTTTGCAGGAATCATCATACTTCTTTGGGTATATCTTTCGGGGGTCGGAAAGTTTGTCTATCAGAATTGGGACCACATTTTTCGCAACTCGATATTTGAGCTGCTTGTGAATAATGAATGGCCTATAATCAAGACATTTCCATTAAATGGCAGAGACACTCCTTTACTGTTTGTCTATTATATCGGCTTTTGGATGCCTGCTGCTATTGTTGGAAAACTGTTTGGACTCACTGCGGGATATGTTTTTCAGATATTTTGGGCATGCATTGGACTTTGGTTGTTCTTTTGGCTCATATGCTGTTTTCTAAGAAGGATTTCTCTCCTACCACTTTTGATTTTAATATTCTTTAGCGGACTTGATGTACTGGGGACAGCAATACTTACCGGGAAAGAGATTTCATTGTTTTCGGGTGAACACCTCGGTTGGTGGGCAGGAATGCAGTTTTCTAGTTTTACAACACAGCTTTTTTGGGTATTTAACCAGGCAATACCGGGATGGATTCTCACGGTTCTCATCCTTTCTCAGGAAAAAAATAAATATATCGTATTCCTTTTGGGAATTAGTTTAATTTTTTGTCCGTTACCGTTTATCGGATTGCTGCCGTTTGTTGTATTTGTGTTGCTTCGTAATGTGAGGAACCAGAATAATATAAAAACCTCATTTGTTGATATGTTTTCAATAGAGAATCTCTTGGGGGGTGGGGTGTCCGGTATTCTCACCTATTTATATTTCAAGGCGAATTCTAGTGGACAGCACGTTGTTTTTATTCCTGTTGCTAGCACGCAGAACGTCGGGTTTTTCTTTAATGTTGTTTTATTCCTTCTGCTTGAAGTGGGGGTTTATGTGCTTGCTATATACAAGTATCAAAAGAAGAATCCGTTGCTCTACATTGCGTTTATATATCTCTGCACTTGCCCGCTTATTGACATTGGATATGGTGGCGACTATTGCATGAGGGCCTGTATACCTGCTCAGGTAGTCATTTTTTTGTTGGTTGTAAAAACTATATATGAATCTAGACAAAAGAAAGACACGATTACTGTTATTGCCCTTACCGTGCTTTTGAGCATTGGAGCCGTTACTTCGGTGCACGAGATTAATCGTACAATACAAAATACGATAGAGCGTTTTCGCTCCAATCTTCCGGTATACGCTGATACACTCTCGGAAGAGGAACTCATGATGGGAGAAAAGGGAACTAACTTTAGGGGAGACGCGCTGAATAGTATATTCTGTAAGTATTTTGCACGCTAATTCCGGGTGAATTAGCGTGGGTAGTTGTAAGGAGTCGGTATTTCCCGAAAATGCATGAATCTAAGCATTTTCGGGATTTTTTGGGTGAAGGTTTATGGTTTAAGAGAAATGAAAAAGTTATGACTGCGCCGGAAGCGACTGATTAAAACAGACATGAAGACACAGGATACCAGAGACTGATTTGAGAGTATACTTCTTTAGAGCTGCCGATAAATGTATTCCGTACTTTAGAAACAGAATGGGGAAGTGTAGAGCCATAACTGCAAGTGACCGATACAGCAGATTTTGTATCTTGCTTCATTACATGATAGGATTCAACCCAATATACCAAGGATGATTGCTGTGGAGAAAGGAAAGCTATGAGAGAAAGGGTGAAAGGACTTACTTATTTCATCATTGCAATCTTGGTAATGCTGAGTTTATACCTTGCCAATTTTTTCGCATCGCTTTATGTTCCTTCACGGCAACTTTTTCTGGACACCGACCGCCTGAATGAAGGGAAAGTCATGGCTTTTGTCTATGACGAGGCACCGGCTGAATTACTGCTTGCCGGAGAGAATTGGTACACAGGTGAAATTCAGAGCGACGGCGCAGCAAAACGGATGGAGGTGCGGATTCGAGGCGGCGCACCGGTTTCCTGTGTGGTCGGCGGAGAAGAGAAGCGAATGCAGCCGGTCAGCCGCTATAGCAGCTCGAAGTATTATGTCGGGACGTATTGTATTTCGCTCGGCGGAAACGGGACGAAGCGTTTGCCCGTCGCCGCGGCCTTGTTCTTCCTGCTTTTCGGCCTCTTTGTCTTAGCCTTCCGTGAAAATGTGCGGGCTAAGAGCAGTTTCAAGGTGTTTGTTTACACAGAGTATGCCGTCAAGGCGATCGGACGGAAACCCATTTTGTTTTCTTTTTTGGTAAGTGCGGTCAGCCTCCTTATTTTCTACGGCTGTGACTTAATCGTCATATCCGACAGCATCATTCTCTGGCAAAAGGGCATCGATATTTTTCAGCTCTTTGCCTGCATCAACCCCTATAAGAATGTAGAACTCTACTTATGGCAGTACGAGGGCATGATGCTTGCGGGCTACGGTCTGCCGTCCTACCTTCTGTACCCGACGCTTCCCTGGTTTCAGCCGGGCGCGTATCACTGGTTACAGTCGTTCCTCTACAAAATGCTCAACATGCTTCTGATGAACGGAACGGTGCTCTCGCTGATGAGTTTCCTCCTGGAGCGGGGTTTTCTCAAAAAGAGCGCGCGCGGGAAGTCTACTATTTCTCTGTCTTTAATCCGCTTTGCTTCTGGATTGCCATCATCTTTATTCAGTTTGACATGCTGCCGGTTTACTGCACTTTGCTTGGGCTCTTGTTGCTCTCGGATGTGCAAAAGAACAAGTGGAGCGCCGCGCTCTTTCTCGGCTTCGGTGTGGCCTGCAAGGTGACTTACCTCATGCTGCTGCCGAGCATGGCCTTCCTCATGCTGACGCTATTTGTGCGAGATAGGAAAGCGAGAAAGGATTGGCTCCTCTTTGGTCTCGCTTTCGGGCTTTTGCTCTTTGTCTTTCTGTTGTTGCCGCGCATCTTACCGACGCCGCTTCGCTTTGCTTACCGGGATCTGCCGCAGACCAAACGTCTCTGGAGGCTTGCCTTCCCCTTGGTCAGCACGGAGATCAGAACCTATGCGGCAATTGTGGGACTGGTGATTGCCTTCCTCTGGAGCGTGCTTCACTGGGATACCAAGGCAGCCATGCCCATCCAGATTTTGAGGACGGTGCTCATGTTGGCGGTCATTATGTTTACCTTCTCAACGCTTACCTTATCCACGCCCTCCTTTTATCTGGTCTCGCTCCCGGCCTTTGTGCTCCTTATGCGGCAGAGCCGGAACCGCTATGAGTGCGTGCTGAAATCGATTCTTTCTCTCTTCGTGGTCACGCAGGTTCTGCTGCGCCCGGAGGGCGATATCACGGCGACTCTCTGGTTCTTCGGGAAAACACCTGTCTTTACCCGCGTCTTGCAGGCGGTCGAGGCGAGCGGCAAGGCGCTCTGGTGGAAGTCGTTTCTCTACAGCGTCTCCTATGGGGCCATGCTGGTCTATTTAAAATTATTCTGGGATTTGGTCTGCAAGCTAGTGGAGAGCTGGCAGGGGGAATAAGCGACAAAAAAAATAATGAGCTGGTATGCTTCAGTGTTAGAGGAGAAGATCTACAAATGTGTATTATTTTCTTGAAATGATTGGTTTATACAGTTCGTTAGAGAAGGGAGGAATTACGGATGGATGCGGACAGCTTAAAGTTTATGCTGGATATAGGAGAAACTGTAGCGGTTGAGTTTAAACGATGTGGAAATGGAATCACAAATGATGTCTATGAAACAGTTTGTTCATTCTTAAATCGCTTTGGCGGGGATATCTTGCTTGGAGTATTAGATGATGGAACAGTAAATGGGATGCCGAAGAGTGTGGCAGAGGATAATGTTCGTAATTTTATCAAATGTATTGGAAATTCGGATCTTTTTTCTCCAACGGTATACTTGGCACCGGAAATCATCGAATACCAGGGAAAACATATTATTCACATCCATGTTCCTCCGAGTTCCGAAGTGCATAGCTACAAAAAGGTGCTTTATGACAGGGTTAACGATGCAGATATTAAAGTGACAGCCACGTCACAGATAGCACAAATGTACATTCGAAAGCAAAATGTCTTTACTGAGAAAAAGATATATCCCTATATTAGGATTGATGACTTCCGCTTGGATCTATTGCCACGCCTGAGAATTATGGCAGATAATAATAGCGGGAATAACCATCCTTGGAGAAACATGTCTGATGAAGAGTTAATGAGAAGTGCCGGTTTGTATGGGAAGAATCTAGAAACGGGAGATGTAGGATATAACCTGGCCGCTGTTATGCTTTTGGGTAAGGATGATGTAATTGCAGATGTAGTACCGGCGTATTTAACAGATGCGCTTCTTCGTAGAGATAATGTTGATCGATATGATGATAGGGAAATTATTAAGACCAATCTAATTGAGAGCTATGAACAGCTCATGGAATTTGGAAAGAAACACCTTCCTGATAAATTCTATTTAGAAGATGATCAAAGAAAAAGCCTAAGAAGTATTATCACACGCGAGATGATAGCAAATACATTGATACATCGAGAATATACGAGCTCATATCAAGCAAAATTTATTATAGGCAGAGAATATATGCGTGTTGAAAATGCAAATAGGGCAGTACAAGAAGCGGTACTAACACCAGAGGCAATGGAGCCTAATCCCAAAAACCCAATTATTGCTTCCTTTTTTAGAAATATTGGGTATGCGGATCAGTTAGGGTCAGGTGTGAGAAATTTATTTAAATATAGTAAAAACTACTCGGGAGAAGATCCTAAGTTCGAGGAAGGTGACATCTTTCGGATTACAGTCGCAATCCCCCAATCGACCACCCAATCGACCACCCAATCGACCACCCAATCGACCACCCAATCGATAGGTCAGCTCTCTTTGTTTCCAATGATGGAGCCGCGATTATTGAAATTGTTAGAGCAAGAACCTGAAATTTCACAAAAAAAGATTGCAGAAAAGCTCGAAATGAATCTAAATACAGTAAAGTACTATATGAGAAAGCTGCAAAATGCGGGAATGCTTGCTCGTGAGGGAACACCGCGTAAGGGAAGGTGGATTGTAAAAAAATAAAAAGCGCCGCCCCGGACAGGATAACTGCCGGGGCGGCACTTTCGTTTGTTATATGCGGGATTTTCGACTCCTTACTCATTGCTCCATGTTCAGTAGCTCATCCATGGTTTTGACGACTACTTTTCCCTCTTTGAACTGCTGCATGGAGCGCTCAAGTTTGGCAAGGTACTCTGCATTGCGACGCAGTTTCTCAATTCTGCAATCCTTTGCTTCGCTGATTGCAATAAGATACTGATTGTGCGGGCGGGAATTCATGAGATTCTCCTTTCTTACGTGAAGAGGCACACATTTCGATGTATATTTCGGAGAAGGACAGTGTGCTTATGAGCTTTGCTCCGTTTTCTTTGCTTCCCGCAGCTCGAGCAGCCGCTCAAACTGAATTTTAACGAGCGTGCCCACCGGCACGGCGAGCAGCATGCCGAGAACGCCGCCCACGGCACCGCCGACCAGGAGGGAGGCGATGACCAGCAGCGGGTGTATGTCAATGCTGGAGCTTAAGAGCCGCGGGTTAATCACATTGCCGTCCAGGGTCTGGATCACAAAGAGGGCTATGAGCGCTGTGACAAGGCGCGTGTAATCGCCGTAGAGGACACAGACCAGGGCGGTGCTGCCGTAAGCGACAAAGGGCCCCACATAGGGAATCAGATTGCCGAGGCCTGTCAGGATGCCGATGATGAGCCCGTAGCGCACGCCGATGATGCTGAGCGACACACTGACCAGGACAGCCATGATGAGCGCATCGATCACCTGGCCGCGGACATAGCCCGCGAAGGCGCGGTCCGCGTCCGAGAAGAAGACGGAGAGCGCCCGGTTGATGCGCTGCCCGAAGAGAACCTTGGAGGCTCGCTTCCAGTAGCGGAGTATGTTCTCGCCGTCCAGGAGAAAGTAGACACAGAAGATGAGCGAGAAGAGGAGGTTCGAGAAGAAACTGCCCATGTTGTTGACGCTCGACAGCATGGAGCCGAGGAAGCGTTCCGCAAGGCGCATCAGGTTCGAGACGGCGCCTTGCAAATAGGCCGTAAAGTCGTTTCCCGCGACAGGGAGCGTGGAGAGCTTCTGCAGCACGTCCTGATAGAAGTTTGAAATCGCGAGACTAAGCTCTTTGGTCATGCGCCAGAGGTCGCTCAAATTGGCGAGCTGCACACTGCTGCTGAGTGCCGAGATGAGGAGGGAGAGCAGCAGGGTGAGGGCAAGCAACACCAGCACAAAAGTAAGGAGGACGGCGAGTCCCCGGAAGGGGTGTGCTTTGCCCTGTTTCGCGGGACGGCGCAGTGCGCGCGGCAGGAGGTCCCGGAACCCTTCGAGGCGCTGCTCGAAAAAGTTCACTGCGGGGCTCAGGAGATAGCAGAGCGCAAAGCCGGTGAGTAAAGGGTGTAGAACAACCCGGAACCAGTAGAAAAAGCCGGTGACAGCGCCCCAGATTTCCGGAAGATGGTCAATGGCGCGGCTGCCGCAGTAGAGCAGGAGCGCGGTAATTAAAACGTAGAGCGAAATCAGAATATAGCGAAAGTTGAATAGTTTTTTCCAGTCCATAGGAATCCCTCAGAAAGTCCGCGTGCTTTTGCCCTATTATAAGGGCTGGATTTTTTTCTGACAATGGTCGTATAATAATCATAGAATACAAAGGGGGTACTTATGGGACAGATCAAAGTGACAACTTGCCCGATTGAGGGACTGTATGTGATTGAGCCCGCGGTGCACGGCGATGCGCGCGGCTACTTTATGGAGACGTATAACCGTCGCGATATGGAAGAGGCGGGACTCAACCTGAATTTCGTGCAGGACAATCAGTCGGCCTCCAAGAAGGGTGTGCTGCGCGGTCTTCACTTTCAGAAGGAATTTCCGCAGGGCAAGCTGGTGCGCGCCATTCGCGGCCGTGTCTTTGATGTCGCGGTGGATTTAAGACAGACATCCGAGACCTTCGGGCAGTGGTACGGCGTGGAACTTACCGAGGAGAATAAGAAGCAGTTCTATATCTCCGAGGGCTTTGCGCACGGCTTTCTGGTGCTCTCCGACTATGCGGAGTTCTGCTATAAGGTGACGGATTTTTATCACCCGGGCGATGAGGGCGGTCTCGCGTGGAATGACCCGGAGATCGGCATCCGCTGGCCGGAGCTCATCGGTGCCTACCCGGGTTCCGCGGATGCCTCGGGCTACACGCTTTCGGACGGCACACATCTCACGCTGAGTGATAAGGATCAGACTTGGGAGACTCTTAAAAACACGCATCACTTCTGAGGAAGAGAGCGGTTTGACTTTGGGAGGCACACGCATGAAACAGGTATCACAGGAGGCGCGCTACCGGCAGATGATGGAGGAGCCGGTGCACACACTGATTCCGCGTCTCGCCGTTCCCACCATCGTCTCCATGCTGGTCACCGCGGTCTACAACATGGCGGACACCTACTTTGTGTCGCAACTCGGCACCTCGCCCTCCGCGGCGGTCGGCGTGGTCTTTTCGCTGATGACGGGCATCCAGGCGGTGGCCTTCATGATAGGCATGGGCTGTGGAAATGAAATTGCGCGTTTGCTCGGGCAGAAGGAAGTAGAGGAGGCGGAGCGCTATGTGGCGACCGGCTTCTTTACGGAGCTCCTGGTCGGTACCCTGCTTGCGGTTCTCGGCATCACGTTTGCGGGGCAGCTGGTCTATCGGCTCGGCTCCACGCCGACCATAGCGCCCTACGCCGCGGCCTACACGCGCTATGTACTGCTCGGCGTGCCTTTTTTCATGTGCTCGCTCGGCATGAACAATATGCTCCGCTTCCAAGGCAATTCGTTTTATTCCATGCTCGGAATCGCGACCGGCGGCGTCCTCAATATCTTTTTGGACCCGCTCTTTATCTATGTGTTTCGGCTGGGAATCGCCGGTGCGGCGATTGCGACTGTCATCAGCCAGATTATTTCGTTCTTCATCCTGGTTTGGCAGTGCAACTGTATGCCGGCCTGTCTCAGTATACGGCTTAGGCGCTTCTCGCCGAGTCTCGAGCGCTACCGGAACATGCTGCGCTTTGGACTCCCGAGCCTTGCGCGGCAGGGCATTGCGAGCATCTCGGTCATTGTGGTCAACTTTGCGGCGCAGCCCTACGGCGATGCGGCAATCGCGGCGATTGCCATTGTGTCGCGGGTTGCCATGTTCATGAATTCCGCCATCATCGGCTTCGGGCAGGGCTTTCAGCCTGTCTGCGGCTTTAACTACGGCGCAGGTAATTATAAGCGCGTGGAGCAGGCCTATAACTTCAGCCTTCGCGTTTGCTTCAGCGCCCTGCTCTTCATGGGAGCTCTGGTGTTCTTCAACGCGGAGCGTGTGATGATGCTCTTTCGAAAGGATCCTGAGGTCCTTGCGGTCGGAACGCTGGCCTTACAGCTCCAGTCCCTAAGCATACCGCTCGCGGCGCAGATTACCATGGCGAATATGTTCTCGCAGACCACGGGCTACAACTTCCGGGCGACTGTCGTGGCCTTACTCCGCCAGGGCATATGCCTGATTCCGATTCTCCTGATTCTGCCGCGTTTGCTCGGCGTACGGGGCATTCAGGCCGCACAGCCGCTCAGCGATATCTTTTCGGCGATCATTGCCTTCCTGATTACCAAGAGCATCCTGGATGAGATGCGGCAAAAGACGGCCGAGCAGGAAAGACAGTGAATTCTTGAAAAGTGCTTGCACAGTAGGGAGAAGTGTGATATAAAATTAGGGCACGCGTTAAGAAAAACGCAGCCCGCAGGTGTAGTTCAATGGTAGAACACCAGCCTTCCAAGCTGGATACGTGGGTTCGATTCCCATCACCTGCTCTTGAGTCTGTAGCTCAGCAGGATAGAGCAACGGCCTTCTAAGCCGTGGGTCGGGGGTTCGAATCCCTTCAGGCTCGTTGGGATTCCCCGGAATCTCGCAACGCGAATATGGTGGGTATGGCGCAGTTGGTTAGCGCGCCAGATTGTGGATCTGGAGATCCAGGGTTCGAGCCCCTGTACCCACCCGATGAAAGAGCACCCGAGAGGGTGCTCTTTTTTACATAAAATATAAACGAGCAAAACAATGACAATGCTTTGCATTTTTTTAGTGTTGTGAATATAATGTCATTAACAGAACGGAGGTGCATTACATGGCAAGTACAAATCTTAATATTAGAACCGATAAAGATGTTAAGGAACAGGCAGAGCAGATTTTTGCGGAACTTGGAATTAATATGAGTACGGCTGTCAATATGTTTCTCAGAACAACGATACGAGAGAACGGGATTCCCTTTGCCTTAAAGTTGGAAACGCCGAATGAGTTGACAGCGGCTGCCATTGCCGAAGGTAGACGGATTGCCTCTGATGACAGTGTAAAAGGTTACACAGATATGGATGAGCTTAAGGCAGCGCTGGGAGTATGAAGTACGAAATCAAGTTTACCGGTCAGTTTAAACGTGATTTAAAACAGGCGAAGAAACAGAACAGAAATTTGGATAAATTGTTTGAAGTTATCAATAATCTGGCAGAGGGTAATACTTTAGGTGAAAAGTACCGAGATCATGAGCTGGCAGGTAATTATAAAGGGGTAAGAGAATGTCACATAGAGCCGGACTGGTTATTGATGTATGAAATGAAAGAAAGGTTGCTGATTCTTATGCTATATCGCTTGGGAACGCACTCGGAACTTTTCAAGAAGTGACGAAGGAGTAGGAAAATGTGCTTTTCAATCAGGCTTTTGGCGGAAGAGAAAAGGATTGCTGAGTCTTACGCGAAAATGCGTAGTATGTCGCTTGAAGAGGCATTTAAGCAGGCGCTTTTTGAGCGAATTGAAGATGCGTATGATGTTGCTGTGGCTGCTGCAGTGTATGCAGAGTACGAAATGAGCGGGCGTAAGAGTAGGCCGATTTCCGAACTGTGGGAAGAAGTGTTCGATGACCGCTGCGAATCATAGGAACCAAAAAAGAGCCTCTCGGCTCTTTTTTGGTTCCGTAGTTCTCTTTGCTTACTGCGCCTTGACTTCCTTCCAGAGTTCGTCGTAGAGCGCATCGCCCTCTTCGCCGAGGTACTGGAACACTTCGCACTTTGCGAGGTCCGCATCGTCCGGGAAGAGCGCCTTGTTGTTCTGGAGTTCCGGGGAGAGCAGCTCAAACGCGGCCTTGTTCGGGGTCGGGTAGGTGATGTACTCGAAGTTCTCCTTTGCGATGTCCGCGCGGCAGAGGAAGTCAATCCACTTCTCTGCGTTCTCCTTGTGGCGCGCGTTCTTCGGGATGACCCAGCTGTCAATCCAGACATTCGAGCCTTCCTTCGGAATCACATACTTGAGGTCAAAGTTTGCGCCGGAAGCCTTGACTTCCTTCTGGACATAGAGCATTTCGCCGGAGTAGATGACTGCGAGCGCTGCCTCGCCGCCGATCATCTTGTCGCGCACCTGGTCAATGACATAGGCCTGCACGAGCGGTTTCTGGGCAATCAGCTTGTCCTTGACGGCCTCGAGCTGGGTCTTGTCGGTCGTGTTGATGTCGTAGCCGAGGAGCTTCTCGCCGACCATGAAGGCATCGCGGACGGAGTCCTGCATGAGAATGTTGTTCTGGTACTTCGGGTTCCAGAGATCGGCCCAGCTGGTCGGCGCCTCGGACTCCGGCACCATCGAGGTGTTGTAGAGGATGCCGACCGTGCCCCAGCAGTAGGGAACCGAGTACTTGTTCTCGGGGTCAAAGCCCTTGGACTTTTCGAGATACTTCGGGTCAATGTTCTTGTAGTTCGGGATCTTATCGAAGTCAATCGGCTGAATCAGATCCTTCTCAATCATCTTCTGGATGATGTAGTCGGAGGGGCAGACCACATCGTACTGGACTGCGCCCGCCTCAATGATCGGGAGCATCTCCTCATTGGTCTCGAAGGTGTCGTAGACGACCTTGATGCCGGTCTCTTTCTCAAACTCCTTCACGACATTTTCGCCGATGTACTCGCCCCAGTTGTAGACATAGAGCGTGTTGTCATCCTTCGCGGACTTCTGACCGCAGCCGCTGAGCGCGAGGCCGAGCGCCGCGAGAACCGCCGCCGAGAGCGCGCGCGTCAAAATGCTTCTTTTTGTCATAGTGAATCCCCCTTATGCTTGCTTTGAATTTTTTGCAGACGGCATGAAGTTTGCGACGAGAAGCAGAAGAAGAACTGCCGCAAAGATGATGGCCGAGAGTGCATACATGCTGGGCACAATGCCGCGCCGCACCTGTGAGTAGATCAGCGTCGACAGGGTATCGATACCCGCGCCCTTGGTGAAGTGGGTGATGATGAAATCATCGAGCGACATTGTGAAGGCGAGCAGGAAACCGGAGAGCACGCCGGGCACAATGTCCGGAAACACGGTATAGAAAAAGGCCTGGCGCGGTGTTGCGCCGAGATCCATGGCCGCCTCATAGGCGGAGCGATTGGTCTGCTGTAATTTCGGCAGCACGGAGAGCAGCACATAGGGCACGTTGAAGGTGATATGACTGATCAGCACCGTGTGGAAGCCGAGCGTGAAGCGGAACGCGATGAAGGCGAGCATCAGCGAGATGCCGGTCACAATGTCGGCGTCCAGCATCGGAATGTTGTTTAAGCCTATCATCAGGTTGCGGCCGGTGCGCTTCATCGCGTGGAGGCCGATGGCCGCCGCCGTGCCGAGCACGGTCGCGATGAGAGCGGAGAGGAAGGCAATCAGCAGGGTGTTATAAAAGGCTCGCATGATGGTGGCGTTCGAGAAGAGTTCGCCGTACCAGCGGAGCGTAAAGCCGCCCCAGCGCGTTCGCGATTTACTCTCGTTAAACGAGAGCACAATCATCGTAAAAATGGGGAGGTAGAGAAAGAGGAGCATGAGCACCAGATAAAAGTCCCCGATAAAGCGTCGTATGCGTTTGTTCATCAGAATGCCGTCCCCTCTCCGTTTTTATCGTAGCGCGCGAGCACTGTCATGCTGAGCAGGATGAAGACCAGCATCACAATCGAGAGACCGCTGCCGAGGTTCCAGTTGCTCGCCTTGGTGAATTCGGTCTCGATCACATTGCCGATCAGCAGGATCTTGCTGCCGCCGAGAATGTTGGAAATCACAAAGGTTGTGAGCGCCGGGACAAAGACCATCGTGACGCCGCTCACGATGCCGGGCACCGAGAGGGGCAGCCAGATGCGCCAGAGAGTCTGGAGTGAAGAGGCTCCTAAATCCCGTGCAGCCTCGACCACGCTGTCCTCAATCTTGCACATCGTATTGTAGAGCGGAAGCACCATGAAGGGCAGGAAGTTATAGACCATGCCGAGCACAATCGCGGTCGGCGTGTTGATAATCGCAATCGGCGGCAAATGCAGCGCACCGAGAATGCCGTTGATCACGCCGTTTTTCTCGAGCAGCGTCTGCCACGCGAGTGTGCGGAGCAGAAAGTTCATCCACATCGGCAGGATGAAGATGAAGACCACGAAATTCGCCCGGCCTATCTTCTTGCCGCGCAGAATGAGCGCGAGCGGGAAGGCGAGCAGAAAGCAGATCAGCGTGCTTACGAACGAGAGCAGCAGCGAGAGCTTCAGGGCCTTCAGGTGGTTGTGCTCCACAATCGAAAGCACATTGTCCAGGGTGAAGGCGCCGCTACGGTCGGTCAGACCGAAGACAAAGACCAGCGCGAGCGGAATCACGATAAAGCCTATCATCCAGACCAGATAGGGGAGAGCCAGGAGTCTTGCCTTCTTATTCATTGACAATTGCCTCCTCGTCCTCGGAGGCGGGCTTATTCATAATCTGGATGTTGAAGGGGTCGACCGTGATGCCGA
This sequence comes from Stomatobaculum sp., assembly GCF_057248925.1. Lineage (NCBI taxonomy): Bacteria > Bacillati > Bacillota > Clostridia > Lachnospirales > Lachnospiraceae > Stomatobaculum > Stomatobaculum sp. The sequence goes on along the minus strand of NZ_DBHIHF010000029.1, from coordinate 13,198 downwards.
CCGCCTGCCCGAGCTCGAACATGCGGGTGGACTGCACGAGCCACTCGTAGCCGTTTTCGGTGGTCACTTCCATCTCGTAGTGCACGCCCTTGAAAATCGAGTGGGTCACATGGCCGGTCAAAATGCCGTCCTCCGGCTTCACGAGCTCCACATCCTCCGGGCGAATCACGACATCGACCGGTTTGTTCTGGCCGAAGCCCTTGTCCACGCAGCGGAAGTTTGCGCCGAAGATATTCACGAGCTCGTCATGCACCATGGTCGCGCCGATGATGTTGGAGTCGCCGATGAAGTCCGCGACGAAGGCATTTTCCGGCTCGTTGTAAATCTGCTCCGGCGTGCCCATCTGCTGGATATAGCCCTGATTCATGACGACAATGGTGTCGGACATCGTGAGGGCCTCTTCCTGGTCGTGGGTCACATAGACAAAGGTGATGCCAAGTTCCTTTTTCAGGCGAATCAACTCGTACTGCATGTCCTGGCGGAGCTTTAAGTCGAGGGCGCCGAGCGGCTCGTCGAGGAGCAGGAGGCGAGGTTCGTTCACAATGGCGCGCGCAATCGCGATACGCTGCTGCTGGCCGCCCGAGAGGGAGTTCACATCGCGCTTCTCGAAGCCGGAGAGATTCACGAGCTTTAAGGCATAGCGGATTTTGTCGTCGATGTAGGCCTTGCTCTTCCCTTTGATTTTGAGGCCGAAGGCAATATTTTCCGCGATGCTCATATGCGGGAACAGCGCGTATTTCTGGAACACCGTGTTCAGTTGACGGCGGTTCGGTGGGAGAGAAGAGATATCCTGCCCGTCAAACATGACCTTGCCGCTGTCCGGCATCGTGAAGCCGCCGAGGATGCGGAGCGTCGTGGTCTTGCCGCAGCCCGAGGGGCCGAGCAGAGTCACGAACGAGTTTTCCGGGACGGTTAAATTCAAATCGTCGAGCACCATTTCTCCGTCGAAGGACTTGGAAATGTGCTGCAGATCCACCAGTGTTGACATAAACTTGTGATCTCCTCTCTCGATTCAAAAGGACGGCGGTGCGCTGACATAGAGCAGCGTGCAACCGGTCCTGGAACTGACATAGTGATTCTTTTCAGAGCGATAGTAAAAACTCTCGCCCTTTTTGACGCGGCGAGTCTCATTGCCGAGGTGCAGTTCCAGGCTGCCGCTCAGCACATAGCCGAATTCCTCGCCGGCGTGCGGGGCGTCCTCCGCCATGCGGCCGCCCGGCTCCAGGGTCAGGAGTATGGGCTCCATCATATTTTTCTGGGCGTTCGGAATGAGCCAGCAGATGTGGTTCCGAAGCTCGCTGTCCTGCTTCTCGAAGTAGTCCGTCTTCCGGAATACAAGCTGCTCCGGTTCCTTTTCGCTGAAAAAATCCGCGGGTGTGGTGCCGAGGCACTGCAGGATGTCCATCAGCGTCACGATGGACGGAGAAGTCAGATCGCGCTCCAGTTGGGAGATGAACCCCTTGGAGAGCTCGGCGCGGTCCGCGAGTTCTTCCTGCGTCAGATTGTTCAGGATGCGCAGTCGCCTGATTTTCTCACCGATCTCCAAGAACAGCCTCCTTAAACTTTTGGTTTAGTAAAAATAAACTCACCGGTACGATTATACAGGTTTTCAAAGGGGTGTCAATAGAATTTTCGGAGGGCTTGTGCTAGAATGAGCGGGAAGAAAACAGACGGAAAACCCCTTGATGTTGCGCGCATTGCGCGGTGAGGAGAGACAATGAAAAACTATGTGGCGTATGTGGGATCCTACTCCTATACGGGAAAGGCAAAGGGCATCACAATCTTCGATGTGGATGTGGAGCACGGCAGCTTTCGGGAGCGCGCGGAAGTGGAAGTGGACAATGCCTCCGATATCGTCGTATCGAGTGACCGGCGCATGCTCTACGCCGTGGAGGACTACGGCGTGGTCGCATTTCGCATTCTGCCGGACGGCGGTCTGGTGCGCGTCTCGAGCAAAAAGGTGAACGGCATGCGGCCGCACCATATCTGCGTAGACCAGGAGGGCAAGTATCTCTATACCTCGGGCTACCATGACGGAAAACTCACGATACTTCGCCTGGATCCGGACGGCGCGGTCGGCTCCATCGTGGACGAGGTCTACCACAAGGGACTCGGCTCGATTGCGGAGCGAGGTTCGAGAGCGCACATCACCTGTTCGAAGCCGACCCGCGACATGCGCTTTGTGATGTCGGCCGATCCCGGCATCGACCAGGTGAGCATCTACCGCTTTACGGGAAGACCGGGGGAGATCCGGCTTGTGGATGCGATTCGGACGGCGCGCGGCTCCTCGCCTTATTTCTTTACCTTCTCGAAGGACAATCGCTTCCTCTATCTGCTCTTTGATATGACGAATGCGATCGATGTGTACCGCTACACGGTCTCCGAGGACAGAGGGATGCCGGAGTTCACGAAGCTTCAGACCGTTTGCACGACAGGCGACAATGCACCGGGCTCTCTGAACGCCGCGACCTGCATGACCTTTACCGCGCACGACCACTATATTTTCGTGGGCAATGCGGGCGATAACAGCGTGACGCTCTTCTCGCGGGATGCGGAGACAGGTCTTCTCACGGCGGAATTCAATCTCCCGATCAGCGGCGAGTACCCGAAGGATATTGCGGTGTTCCCGGACGGGCAGCACATTGTGAGCGTGAATCACGAGAGCGGGACCCTCTCGTTCTTCAAGGTCGACTACGAGAAGAAACTGATTGTCATGAATACAAATGAAATTCCGGTGAGCCAGCCGAACTGCTGCGTCATTGTGCCGGTCGGAGAGAATGCGTAAATGGCGGGCAGCATATTCGGAACCCTGTTTCGCGTGAGCACCTTCGGGGAGTCGCACGGCACGGCGCTCGGCGCGGTGATTGACGGTTGCCCGGCGGGACTTCCGCTCTCGGCGGAGGAGATTCAGGCCTATTTAAATCGCAGAAAGCCGGGGCAGTCCGCGTTTACGACCCCCAGAAAGGAGGCGGATGCCTGCGAAATTCTCTCCGGTGTCTTTGAGGGGAAGACCCTCGGCACACCGATTGCGGTTCTGGTGCGCAATAAAGACCAGCACTCGGCGGACTATCAGGCCATTTGGGATTGCTACCGCCCGGGACACGCGGACTTCGGCTTTGATCGAAAATTCGGCTTTCGAGACCCAAGAGGCGGCGGCAGAAGCTCGGGGCGGGAGACCATAGGCCGGGTGATCGGCGGGGCCATCGCGGCGAAGCTCCTCGCGGAATTCGGCATCCGCGCCTTTGCCTATGTGAGTGCGGTCGGTGCAATCGAGGCAGCGACCTTCGACGAAGCGGTCTGTGCGGAAAACCCGCTCGGCATGCCGGATGCGGAAGCCGCGGCGCGCGCTGCGGCATATTTAAAAGAAGTGATGCAAGACAGAGATTCGCTCGGCGGCACGGTGAGTTGCCGCGTCACGGGAATGTTCCCGGGGATCGGCGAGCCGGTCTTTGATAAGCTGGATGCAGAGCTCGCGAAAGCAGTCATGAGTATCGGCGCGGTGAAGGGAGTTGAGTTCGGCGACGGCTTCGGTGTGAGTATCAGGCGCGGCAGCGAAGATAACGACGCCTTCCGCCCGGGCAAGAACGGCATCGAAAAAAAGAGTAACCACGCGGGCGGTATGCTCGGCGGCATTTCGGACGGCAGCGATATTCTGCTCCGGGCGGCCGTGAAGGCGACACCCTCCATCGGTTCCCCGCAGGAGACCGTAAACAAAAACGGCGAGCCGGTCACAATCGAGATTCAGGGGCGGCACGATCCGACCATCATGCCGCGGGCTGCGGTTGTGGTCGAGTCCATGGTCAATCTGGTGCTCGCGGATTTGCTCCTTCGAAACAGCGTGAGCACGGTTCTGAAACTCAAGAGAGCGGTCGGGCTCATCTAAGGGAAATGCGGTCGGAAACACGGAAGGCGGAAGCCTTGGAATAAAACTTGTGTAAGAGTGGGGTGCCGAGACGGCACCCCACTCTTTTCGCCAAAACGCCGAACAAAATTCCGCCAAGTCGCCGAACAAAATACCGCCAAAACGCAGAACAAAATCCCGCCAAGTCGCCGAATGAAATTCTGCCAAAACGCCGAAAAGAATTGCGCGTGTGCGGAAAAGCGGGTATGCTGAGGGTAAGGGGGTGGTGAAAATGAGAGAATATAAAGCAAGAATTGTGGATCGAATTTTGCAGGCAAAATTAGAAGCAAAGGGCGCGGTTGTGATAGAAGGGCCGAAATGGTGCGGTAAGACTACAACAGCCATGCAGTTTGCCGGGAGTATCTTGCGGCTGGATGAGCCCTCAAAACGAGAGTCCAATATTCAAATGTCACAGATTGCACCGGAACGTCTGTTGCAAGGAGATATACCGCGCTTGATTGATGAATGGCAAATTGCACCAAAGCTGTGGGACGCAGCACGTTATGAGGTGGATAGCCGGGGAGAAGTGGGGCAGTTCATTTTTACCGGATCGGCGGTTCCGATCGAATCGGAGGAAATTACACATTCGGGAACAGGACGCTTCACTTGGCTTACCATGCGTCCTATGAGCTTGTATGAGTCCTTAGAATCCTCGGGGGAGGTTAGCTTAGCGGATTTGTTTCGTAAGCCGGAGCATATTGTGGGGAGCAATGCTACGGACATTCTGCAACTTGCTTTTTTCATCTGCAGGGGTGGGTGGCCGCAGGCAATCGGAATGCGCGAGGAGGCCGCACTCTCGCAGGCGATAGATTATTATGATGCGGTTGTAAAGTCCGATATTAATCGCGCGGATGGAATCAACAGAGATCCGGAGAGAGTCAGGCGTCTTATGAGATCGTTGGCGCGGAATCAGGGCGCACAAATCGCGAACACCGTGCTTCGAGATGATATGCGAGTGAATGACACGGCGTCTCTGAGCGAAGACACTGTGGCATCTTACATTACGGCATTGAAACGGATTTTTGTTGTGGAAGATATGCCTGCTTGGAATCCCAATTTGCGTTCCAAGACAGCCATCCGAACCGCGGATACGAGGTACTATATCGATCCCTCAATTGCCACTGCGGCTCTGGGCGTGGGACCGAACGACTTGCTGAATGATTTGAATACCATGGGGCTGTTATTTGAAATCCTCTGCGTGAGAGATTTGCGCGTCTATGCGGAGGCGCTCGGCGGGGCGGTATCGCACTACAGAGACAAGGATAATTTGGAGTGTGATACGGTCATCCACCTGAGGAACGGTAGCTACGGGTTGGCGGAAATAAAGCTGGGAGGAGATAAGTTAATTGAAGACGGCGTCAAAAGTCTGAAGGCTCTGGCAGATAAAATTGATACCGGTAAAATGCCGGCACCGTCCTTTTTAATGATTGTTGTCGGAATAGGCGAATTCGCGTATAGACGCGAGGATGGAATTTATATTGTTCCGATTACTTGCCTGAAAAACTAAAGCGTACTTCGGAGGTGGCTTATGCCCTTACACTTGGTCAGAAACGATATCACGAAGATGCGGGTGGATGCCATTGTGAATGCCGCGAACGGTTCCCTTCTCGGCGGGGGCGGGGTGGACGGCTGCATCCACCGCGCGGCGGGCCCGGAGCTCCTCAAGGCTTGCAAAAAGTTGCACGGCTGCGAGACGGGCCAGGCAAAGATTACCAAAGGCTACCGGCTTCCCTGTAAGTATGTGATTCACGCGGTCGGGCCGCGCTGGCAGGGCGGAACGCAGGGGGAAGAGGAAAAATTGCGTTCCTGCTACCGGGAATCCTTAAAATTAGCGGCAGAATATCAGTGTGAAACGGTGGCCTTCCCGCTGATTTCCGCCGGAATTTACGGCTACCCGAAGGCAGAGGCACTTCGTGTCGCGGTCGAGCAGATTAGCGCTTTCCTCGAGACCGCGGAGATGACAGTCTATCTGGTCATCTTTGACCGGGAGTCCTATGAGATCGGTGCGGAGCGTTTCTCGGAGATTCAAGTCTATATCGACGAGCGCTATGTGGATGCCCATACGGACAGCGCTGTACAACGCTTCCATCGGGAGCGGCTGTATGAGGCAAAGTGCGCGGAAACGCCGCGCTGTGAGACAAAGGCTGTCGCCGAGGTCTCGCTGGAAGAAACTTTACGGCGAATCGGAGAGAGTTTTTCGGAGATGCTGCTCCGGAAAATCGACGAGGCCGGTATGACGGATGCACAGTGCTATAAGAAGGCGAACATAGACCGGAAGCTCTTCTCGAAGATACGCTCGGACAAGCACTATCAGCCATCGAAAGCTACGGTCGTTGCCTTTGCGCTTGCGCTGGAGCTTCCCCTCCCGGAATTCGAAGAACTCCTGGAAAAGGCGGGCTTTGCCCTCTCGCCCGCGAGCAAGTTTGACTTAATCGTGGAGTACTTTGTCACGCGAGGCAAGTACAATGTCTTTGAAATCAACGAGGCTCTCTTTGCCTTTGATGAGAATCCGATTGGGGCGTAAGAACGCCGAACGAAATGTCGCCTGCGAGGCGACCCTTCCCGTTATCAAAAGCGCTATGCTCTCTTTGTCAGTGAGACAAGACAGATCAAAACGGTGGGAGGGAAGCGCAATGAAAGTTAATTTAACCGAAATCGTATTTATTCTGGATCGCAGCGGCTCTATGAAAGGGCTGGAAGCAGATACCATAGGGGGCTTCAATGCCATGCTGGAGCGGCAGAAAAAGGCAGAGGGGGAGGCACTCCTCTCGACCCTCTTATTCAGCAATGAGACGGAGGTGCTACACGATCGCGAAGATATCAAGCGGGTGGCGCCCCTTGGTGTCCGGGACTATCGTGTCGGCGGCAGCACTGCCTTACTGGATGCTGTCGGCGGCGCAATTCGGCATATCGGGGAGCTGCACCGGAGGGCAAGCGAGGACGAGCGGCCGGATCACACCCTCTTTGTGATTACCACGGACGGGCAGGAAAATGCAAGCCGCCGTTACAGCTATGCGGAACTAAGGCGGCTTATAGAGCGGCAGAAGGAAAGATACGGCTGGGAGTTTCTGTTTCTCGGCGCAAACATAGATGCGGTAGCGGCGGCAAGCCGCTTCGGCATAGACGCGGACCGGGCGGTTCGCTATCACTGCGACAGCGCGGGCATTGCGCTGAACTACGAAGCGGTGGGGCAGGCCATCCTTACGCTCAGAGAGAAATCGGCGCTTGACCGGGACTGGGGAGCACGCATCCGGGAGGACTATCAAAAGCGCGGAAGAGACACAGTCGGATTTCGCAACGTAAGGTTGACATAATTTTACAAAGGGGCATGGTGGACGCGTGGCAGCGAAAGCAATGATGCTTAGAAACGGACGATTCGGAAAGTGCCCTCCGCGCGTCGCCGTTGGCATTACAATACAAGACAGATTGCAAGCAAGGCAGCAGATATGCATCATGACATGTTTCTCCGAACATACTGTTTCATGGACAATGTAGGCAGAGAAAAGTATTGTAACTCCAAAGTGCAAGGGGGAAGGTGCAAACGATAGAGCATCGAAACACGAAGCGTATCAAAAAGAGACACAGTCCCCGGGGACTGTGTCTCTTTCTTTGCTTCTTCGCCCTTTTTACTTGAGCACCTTGATACCGGGCCAGTAGCGGAACAGGACTTTTGCGACAATCTTGTCCCGGTAGACATAGTGATTTTTCCAGTAGCGCGCGTCCACCGAGCCGTTCCGGTTGTCGCCCATGCAGAAGTACGCGCCTTCGGGCACTTGAAACTCCTGCAACGCCGCGGGCTTCATGGGCTCTTTGATGTAGGATTCCTCGAGCGGTGTCTCGGAATCGTTCAGATAGACATGACCGTCTCGAATTGTGACCTTGTCGCCCGGCATGCCGATGATGCGCTTCACATAGAGGGTCTCCGGTTCATCGGGGGCGTGGAAGATGATGATATCGCCGCGCGCCGGATCCTCGAAGCGATAGGAGAGACGGGAACCGATCACGCGGTCGCCCGGCATGATGGTCGTAATCATGGAGCCGGTCGGTACGCGCGCATTGGCAATGAGAAAGGTGTTCAGCACAAAGGCGAGAACTGCCGCAACGGCAAAAATCTGCACCCAGTCGAGCCATGCGGGGCGGTTTTTTTTGGTTTCCCGCTTCGATTCGGAATCTGTCATAGTAACTCCTTTCCAAAAGAAAAACCGTGACGGCACCGGGCGGTGTTGTCACGGTTTTCGTGTTGCGCGTCAGTGAATGCCCTTGATTCCCGGCCAGTAGCGGAACAGAACTTTCGCGAGTATTTTATTTTTGTAGACGTAACTGTTTTTCCAGTAGCGTGCGTCCATCGACTCGTTGCGGTTGTCGCCCATGCAGAAGTAGGCGCCTTCCGGTACCTGGAAGGTTTTTTCCGGCTCGACGACCATGGGCTCCTTGATGTAGGGCTCCTCGAGCGGCGTCTCGGAATCGTTCAGATAGACATGACCGTCTCGAATTGTGACCTTGTCGCCCGGCATGCCGATGATGCGCTTCACGAAGAGCATTTTTTCATCGTCCGGCCAGTGGAAGATGATCACATCGCCCCGCTTCGGCTCACCGAAGCGATAGGAGAGGCGGGAGCCGATCACGCGATCCCCGGTCATAATCGTATTTTCCATGGAACCCGTGGGAACGCGGGAGTTTGCAATTAAAAAGTTGTTGAGCACAAAGGCGACAACAGCGGCGATTACAATAATTTGAATCCAGCTGAGCAGCTCGCGGAGGGCGCCGCTCTCCTTTTTTGTCTTGTCCGGTTTGGTCATGATTCCCGCTCCTTTTATTTTTCTACAAAGTAATAGTATAGTCGACCTTACCCGCATTAGGCAAGCGAGAGCAGCCTGTAAAAGTGCATGAATGTTGCGCCGAAAATGCGCGTATTTTGCGCTGTACAGTGGAAAATACGGCAGCTGCTGTGATAAACTAAGAACATCACAGACAAGCAGGAGGAAGCTGCATGGAACGAGAACTATACGAGGTGATGGACTGGGCGGCAGTCGAAGAGATTGTTTACTCGGAGTCCGCAGATCCGCACGCCATCTTGGGACCGCATAAGACAGACAAAGGCATACTCGTGCAGGCCTTTTTTCCGGGGCGGGACAGGGTCCTGTTGCAGCGCGGCAAGACAAGAATCCCGATGGAACTAGTCGATGAGAGCGGCTTTTTTGCCTGTCTGATTCCGGGGGAGAAGGAAAGTCTGCGCTATCAGTTCATTCTCCCGGAGGCAGACGGCAGCGAGACGGTCGCAGAGGATCCGTATCGCTTTTTGCCGGAATTGCCGGAAGCGGAGATCCGCAGGTTCAAGGCGGGTGAGAGTGTGGCGGCGCATAGCTTTCTTGGCGCGCACGAGAAGAAGATGGGCGGTGTTTCGGGCATTCGCTTTGCGGTCTTTGCGCCGAATGCGATGCGGGTCTCGGTGGTCGGTGATTTCAACAACTGGGACGGCAGAGTCCATGAGCTGCGGCGTATGGGAGACAGCGGTATTTTTGCGCTCTTTGTGCCGGGCGCGGAAGCCGGTGCGCTCTATAAGTATGAAATCAAGACCTATGCGCGGGAGATTTTGTTCCGGGCGGATCCCTATGCGCGCGCGGTTGAACCTGCGGGCGGCGGCGCTTCGATGATTGCCGCAGCGGAGCCGGACTTTGTCTGGGAAGATCAGGCCTACCTCGCAGAGCGGGCACAGCGCTACGGAAAGTTTGCCGGGGAGCAGCCCATCAACCTCTATGAACTGAATCTCGCGAGCTTCGAGGCGGATGCCGACTATCGGAAACTCGCGGAGACCTTGCCGGTGTACTTAAAGGAGATGCATTACACGCATGTGCTCCTGATGCCGTTACTCGAGACGCGCGATGCGGCTTCGCTCGGTTATCTGACCGGCGCATACTTTGCGCTCAGTGCGAAGCAGGGGACTGCCGACGGCTTCCGTGCGCTCGTCAATGCGCTGCACCGCGAGGACATCGGTGTTCTGATGGACTGGAGCGCGGTCCGCTTCCCGCGGACCGAGGAGGGTCTCGCCTACTTTGACGGAACCCCGCTCTATGAGGAAAACGGCAGCGGCGACACGGCGGTGTTCCGCTTCGGCAGGGCAGAGGTGCAGTCTTTCCTGTTCTCAAATGTGAGTTTCCTCGCAAACGAATTCCACCTCGACGGCGTCCGCGTGATTGACATGGCGTCGGCCCTCTGGTTTCAGGCAAACGAGAACCGGAACTGCTACGGCGGCGGCGAAAATCTGGACGGCGCGTCCTTCCTGCGCCGCCTGAGCCTTACGGTACACAAGAAACTGCCGGGCTTTCTTCTGATTGCCGACGGCAGCGCCGAGTGGCCGTGCACCACGGCGGCGGTCAAGGACGACGGTCTCGGTTTTGATTTCCGCTGTAACCAGGGCTTTACGGAGGGCATGCTTGCCTATCTCGGTGCGGACGAGGCAGGCAAGAGCGAGCGCTACGGCGAACTCTCGTATGCCCAGCTCTACCAGTACTCGGAGCAGTACATTCTGCCGCTCTCGCACACCTTCCTCTCGGAACAGCAGCCGACCTTACTCGGCCGCCTCGGTTATCTGCCCTTTGAGGAGCGGATTGCGCTGTTGCGGGCGTTCTTCGGCTTTGTGACGGCGCATCCCGGTAAGAAGCTGCTCTTTGCGGGTCAGGAATTCGGCATGCTCGAACCGCTGCAGGCGGACGGACACTTGAACTTCTCGCTGCTTGACTTCCCCTCGCACCGGCAGCTCAAGGATTGTGCGGTGGCGCTGAATGCCTTCTATCTTGAGCACCCGGCTCTCTACGAGGGCGACAGTGACACGGAGGGTTTTACCTTCTTAAACTGCCACTCCTACGAGGAAAATGTGGTCGTCTTCCTGCGGCGCGCCGCAGAGGAGGATATTCTGGTCGCCGTGAACTTCTCCGGCACGAGCTATCCGCGCTTTAACCTGGGTGTCCCCTATGCGGGAAGCTATAAGGAGATTTTTTCGACCGACGACGAGCGTTTCGGCGGCAGCGGCCTCTTGAATCCGCGCGCGCTGCCCGCCCGTGCAATGGAGGTCGACGACAAGGAGATCGGCATCGGCATTCGCCTGCCCGCCTACAGCGCACTCTTCTTTGCCTGCAAGAAGCGGGAAATAAAACAGAGAGCGCCGCGCGCCGAACAGGCGGAGGAAACGCCGACAAAGCAGAAGACAGAGAGTCTTCTCGAAAAGGCCGCAGATGTCGCGGGTAAGGCCGCAGGCGTTGCGGGCAAGGCAAAGGATGCAGCGGGCAGAAAGGCTGCGGGAGTTGCCGGAAAAGCTGCGGGTGTCGCGGGCGCAGCGAAGAAACGGATTGACCGCGCAATGGGAATGGAGAAAAAGAAATGAAACGTGCTGCAGGTATTTTGCTTCCGGTATTCAGTCTTCCGGGGGATTTCGGAATCGGCTCTTTTTCAATCGAGGCCTACCACTGGATTGACTGCCTGAAGGAAGCGGGGCAGAGTTACTGGCAGATTTTGCCGCTCGGACCGACCGGCTACGGCGACTCGCCGTACCAGTCGTTCTCGAGTTTTGCGGGCAATCCGTATTTCATCGACCTCGAGGAATTGAAGGCGCTCGGGCTGCTCACCGAGGAGGAACTTTCTATCGAGCGGAACCCGGGCGATCCGGGCCGGATTGACTACGGTCATATCTATGAGTCGCGTGAAAGGCTGCTTCGGCGCGCACACAAGCGCTTCCGGGAAAGTCTTAACGGTGCGACGTCATCGGAGACGGAGGCCGTCCGCAAAACCAAGGACAAGGCAAGCTATGAGGCCGCCGTCGCTGCCCTGCACCCCGAAACCCGGGAGTACTGCCTGTATCGCGCCATCAAGGATGCGGAGGGCGGAAAGAGCTTTCTCGGCTGGTCAGAGCCGCTCCGGAAGCGGGACAGCACGGTACTGCACGACTTCCGGAAGACACATGAGGCGGAGATTGATTTCTATACCTGGACGCAGGTGCTGTTCCACGAGCAGTGGAAGCGCCTGAAGGACTATGCGACCGCGCACGGCATCACAATCATCGGCGACTTGCCGATCTATGTCGCGCCGGATTCGGCGGATGCCTGGGCGCACCCCGAGCTCTTTCAGCTCGACGCGGAAGGCAAGCCGGAGGCGGTGGCGGGTTGCCCGCCGGATTACTTCTCGCCGGACGGACAGCTCTGGGGAAATCCGCTCTATGACTGGGACTATCACAAGAGAACCGGTTATGCCTGGTGGTCAGAGCGGCTTCGCTACAGTCTCTCAATTTACGATTGCCTCCGTATGGATCACTTCCGCGGCTTTGACGAGTACTTTGCGATTCCGGCGGGAGAACCCGCGAAGATGGGCAGCTGGAAGCAGGGCCCCGGTGTCGGGCTCTTCAAGGCGCTCGCCAAGGAACTCGGCAAGCCGCTGCCGATTATCGCGGAGGACTTGGGCTTTATGACGGAGAGCGTGATTCGCATGGTAAAGGAGAGCGGTTTCCCGCCGATGAAGGTGCTGGAGTTTGCCTATGACTCCGACAACCAGAATCTCTACCTGCCGCACCGCTATGAGCGGCATTGTGTCGCCTACACGGGCACGCACGACAATGCGCCGCTCATGGAGTGGATTCGCAACCAGAACGAGGGCATCAGACTCTTCATGTTGCGCTATCAGGGCTCGGAGCACACGCCGGAACAGGACCTCTACTGGGACTGCATCCGCACGGTACTGTCGAGCGTCGCCGACACGGTGATTATCCCGATGTGGGACTACCTCGGTTGCGGCAAGGAAGCGCGCATCAATGTGCCGAGCGCAGCGGGCGGAAACTGGCAGTGGCGCATGCCGCGGCACAGCTTCACGGAGCACCTGATCTGGCACTGCCGTATGCTCGCGGAGATCTACGGCAGAGAGTCGAAGCCGGTTCCCGTGCCGCCGGAAGTGGAGGCCGCGCTCGCCGAAGCAGAAGCGGCGACGAAGGCATAGGAGCGTACGGAGCCCGATGTCGCGTGTGCGGAGACGAACTCCGAAGAGACAGCCGGGTTGCGCTGAAACGGAACGGACGCTGCCCGGAAGAGAGAAGCAAAAATCCCCGGTTTGCCGTTTCGGCAAACCGGGGATTTTTTGCTTTGTTTTCTGTTCGAAGGTCCGGGGTGTCAGTGCACGCCCGGGCGCGGGATGACCTGACCTTCGGTGCCGGGACTGTCCAGTCCGGCGCCGGGACCTTTGGTCTCAACGGGCGTCGTGTGCAGCTGGCCGCCGGGGCCGTTCGCCGCGGGAGTCGGCACCTGCGTCTCCGGCGCG
>NZ_DBHIHF010000028.1:0-31046 GCF_057248925.1 Stomatobaculum sp. | reverse complement strand
ATAAAACCCTCCTTACCGTGACACTTTCGTGTCCAGTAAAGAGGGTACATATCATTTTAAAGGCAGTTTTAATATTCGACTCTCCCCTGCGCTTCATAAAAAGCTCTTTCTTTATGCAACCGCACATCAGATGTCTATCAATCAATATATCGAAGATACCCTGGAAGCCTCTCCCGCTTCGAAACTCGTCATTTGAACCCGCCCGCAAAGCGACGGCGTATTACGCCGGATTATCGCAATGGTTGAAAGACCAAAGCAACGGCATTGTTCGATCACCCGCTTTCCGAGCAAGGTAATTGCCTTTTTCGGACACAGACTGATGCAACGGTAACACATGGTACACCGATTCCCGGAAACGGCCCGCTTGCTTTGCATTCGGATATTTCCCATGGGACAGACCTCACTGCACAAGCCGCAACCGATGCATGCACTGCTTATTTTCAGCTGATCCGTGTATCCCGCCGTCTTTCGATAAAACCATAGTCGCTGTCCAAACAAACCCTTGAAATGCGCTGTCATCGACAATCCTTCGCGCGGATAATTTCCTTTCCGTATTTGTTCCGCTACAAGCGCTATGCGCTTATCCGCCTCCCGGACAATCCGTCTATTCTCTTCCGTATTCTTTTTTAAGAGCCTGCTGTCACAAACGGAATCCGGCATTTTGATTTGCAGACCGCCGAGAACGGTCGCGCCGTACTTCTTCAGAATTCTCGCGGTACATCCGGTTCCGTCACCGCTGAACAGTCCCATGGTATTGAGTATAAAAATCGCTTTCCCGTTCCACAGTGAGCGGTGTTTGTCAATAAAATCACGCACCAGAAACGGCGCATTTGAAAACTGGGTCGGATACCCCAAAACAAGGCTGTCATACTTGTAGATTACATCCTCAACCCCGGCACATTCAATCGGAAAACACGGCGCCGAAGCGTCGAGCAAAGAAATCAGCTTTTCAACGCAGTGCTTCGTGTTTCCGGTTCCGCTGAAATAGATTCCTATCATAGTTGACTCACTTCCCCGCTGCGACCCGTGCCGGGTACCAGTTTTGGAACCAGGCCGTAAAGAGTCCCATGAGAATCGGTATCGCCTGCACCGCGATGCTGAGCACCAAAGCCGGTACCTTCCCGCTCAGAAAATAGCTGACAATCGCGATCACGATATAGACCACTCCCCAGGCAGCCGCAAGAATGTAATTGGTTCGCATAAAGATGGGATTTTGAAGCGCATCCTTTCCGTAGCGGTACTTTACATAGGCTGCACAGAGCGGTTCTTTTGTAAAACAGGAACCGAGCCACAAACACCCGAAAGCCAAATAACCGGCGCACATTGCTTGTAGGCCGTTTCCTGTGACAGCGGCATAGATGGCAAGTCCTCCCACCATCGCAAACGAGAGTCTGTCGTAGCGGCACAGTTCATAGCGCTCCGTGAGAAGCGGCAACAACGAACATACCGCAAGGGTGATGAGCGCTCCTATCCTCGGCTCTACCGATACGGCGACCCAGAGCGCAATCCAGGCAAGCAGCATGTTTTGCATGCGCGGCGGTTTTTTTTCCGTTGTAAGTTTCACAACCGGCTGTGTGTTTTCAGCCTGCTCCTCCGTGCCGAAATAGCGGTCCCAGTTCATCATGAGTGAAAAATCGCCGCTCACGGTATACAGGTGTTTTGCGAGCGCCTCATCGCCCCGCATCTCTCCTCTCGAAAGTGAAAGCCAGACCGAAAAGGGCGTGTCGATGCGGGTGGTGGCACGAAGATTTTCATCCGTCAGTACCTCTGCGCCGTCCTTTCCAAGTTTAATCTGATAGGTTTTTCCGAGATCCGTATAACAAATTTCGAGCACTCGCTCCCGTCCGTCAAAGCGGTCTCTGTTGTAAAGCGCCGCCATCTGCCGCGTAAAGATGAGACTTTCGTCCTCCTTTTCGCCGCTGTCTTTTGAAATCCCCCAGCTGGCGTCCGCCATTTTTTCAAAGACCTCTCTCGGATACAAGAGGGCCTTGAGCTTCATCTCGGTCTCCGCTTGTATGCGTCCGCTCGCGTATTCTCTTCCTGCTTGCCGCACCGCAGCGAGATAGGCATCGGTTCTCGCGGAGAGTTCTTTTACGCGGAACAATTCGCCCTGCCCGCAGAAGATACTTGTGTACTTCCCCTGTCCCAGCACATGGTCAAACATCCGCGTCACACTGTCGTAATTCCCCTCTGCCGAATAAAAGCCGCAAGTCGAAATGAGAACATGCTTAACCATACTTCTGTCATAGCGAGAGGGATGCCCGCCGCTCCCGTTCCCGTCTCTACTCTCGCACATAAACGGCAGGCTCATGGGAAGCTGGCGGTCAATCAGATTTTTGAGCAGCCCCGGCACATTGTAGTAATAGAGCGGGAAGCTCCAGATCACCAGATTCGCGGAGAGCAGAGCTTCCATCACGGTCTGCATATCGTCTTCCATGCAGCAAGTTCCGGGCGTCTGCTTCCAGCAGGCAAAGCAGCCCTTGCAGGGCGCAATCCGAAGAGTGCTCAGATGCAGCTCTTCGACCTCGACCGCTCTCTCCCGTTCGCTCTCCTGTTCGCGTATGCCCTCGACAAAGCTATGTGCGAGACGGAGCGAGTTGCTCTTAGCACCCTTGGGACTTCCGTTAATCAGCAGTATCTTCATGCTTTAGGCCCTCCAATTCGCGTATGCACTCCTCACACCAGGCGCGCACCATCTCCTCATACATAACGCCGAAGCGAATCGTAAATTTCCAGAACAGCGCTTTTTCCGGCAGGTTCAGCATATCCCGATATTGGTCGCTGACCGCCTCCGCTTCGCCGCTCTCTTTCGTAAAGAGACATTCCCGTTCCGGCAGGGACTTAAAATAAGCGATGTTCTCATCCAACTCACATTCGCCGCGAAAAAAGGTTTTCATGAGCATGGCATTGCGGACCAGACTCCTGCTCGTATCCTCCCGAAGCCAGCGGAGCAACTCTTCTCGTCCCGCTGCGGTAATCGATAAGATATTCTTATCCGGTTTCCCGGCCTGCTCCACATGTGCCGCCGCAATCCAGCCGTTCTTTTCGAGGCCTTGCAGCTCCCGGTAAATCTGACTCGTCTGCGCAACCCAGAAGTGGCTCAGAGAATCCCGGAATACGGTCATAATCTGATACCCCGTCATATCTCCGTAGCTCAGCAATCCCAGAATGCCGTGCTTTAACATCGATTTTCTCTCCTTACTTCATTCCACTTGTGTAATAACTTCACCCTCAATATAGTTCCACTTGTAGAATATGTCAAGAGACAAAAATTGCGCCGAAGTCCCAGCGCATCCCGGGAAATCGACGCAAGAAGCCTATTTTCCTCAACCCTTGTTAATCAAAAGCAGCCCCAGTCCGCAGACCAGAATGCCAGCGAGCTGTTTGATACTGATGTGCTCCCGGTAGACCAGAAAGCCGATCACCAGCAGCGCTAGGGAGAGACACATACTCGATGTTAGTGCACCGTTACTCACTTTCCAGCCGGAGCGGTACAGAAACACATACCCGACCTCGATTCCCACAATCGACAGTCCCAGGACATACGAAGTCCAATTCGTCTTGCCGAGTTCATGGGCATACGCGGCGGGCTTGACGCTCGCCGCAAATAACACCGCCGAAAGCACCCCCGCGGCCAGATAGGTGATGGTCAGCGCACCGAAGGTATTTGCGCCCTTCGGCATTGATTTCGTGCAAATGTTGTAAAAACAGTTCGACCCAACAATCAAGAGCAAAGGCCAAAGCATCTCCCACATCTTACTTCCTCCGAAGATTTTCTTTTTTTGACTGCAGTTTTTCGGATTAAAAAAGAACGGTTCCGCAATGCGTGACCGTTCTTTCCTATGGCGTGAGACAAAAACATGTCACTCATTTAACCGTTCCTTATCAAAGTTAAGTCCAAACAGCTTTCGCTTGCTCTATTTATCGCATCTGTATGAGCTTTCGATCCGGAGCGCCGCTACCTGTGTTGAAACTTCCTGCTCGCTACTATCATTATAGTTTCAGCCTATGGACAAATCAAGCGCTCTGAGTGGTGAAAGTAAAATTTTCTAATCAAAATCAAACAAAATCTGCCTGTATCAACATCCGAGACACAGTCGTAACGCAAGGGCTCAACTTGTCCGGCACATCGGTTCGCATGTTGCCGCTCAATTGGAATACGTGGCGCTTCTGCTTCCGTTATTGCAGACAGTATGTCGCAAAGAGAATTGTGCTTTTTCCAAATGATGCGCATCTTTTCAAAAGCCAAATAAATACAGGAATCACAAAGTCCGGCTTTATCAAAAAGTCAACTGGTAATACCTTGATTTCTTACCATCCTCAGTAAACTCTTCCATCAACTGAAATCCATTTTTTGCAAGAACTCTTTGTGACGAAGAATTATCAAAATAAGTAAATGCTCCTATTGTTTCAATCTCATATCTGTCACGAATTTCCTTTAGAAACAAAGAAACTGCTTTCGATGTAATTCCTCTGTTCCAATATGCTGTTTCAAAAATACAGAAGCTCAGCATTGCATTCGGTGTTTCTGCCCGATCAATACCATAGCACCATATATCTCCGACATACTCGTCGTCAGCGTAGATTGTATGCCCAAAGCTCGTACTGCCGGGAAGGAGTGTTTTGCGATAAGCTCCTAGCGCCTCTTCAACACTCTTCGCTTCTTGAGGCAGCATCGCTTTTATTTCCGGCTGCTGCACTTTTTCATAATAGATTCTGACATCTGCTTCTGTTCTATTCTTAAGCACGACTCTCATTTTTCCCTCCTGGCAGGAGATTTCTTTATCAGTACTTTATTCCCACCGCCATTGCATTCAATCTATATTTTCGAGTAGACAGGGACTTTCCACCGCAACGATATCCTCAATCGGAATCCTGCTCCCGTCCGTCAGATATACACATCTCGGAAAGTCCGTAATCTTTTTGAGCCTCCCGTCCAAACGCACATAGGCACCGCCCGCCTTGCGTGTGTCCGGCACAAAGTACAGGAGGCTTAGTTCCGGCTGCTCCTGCTGCCGCTTGATCAGCGCTGCAAGTTTCTCCCCGAGGCGCTCTGCCTCCTGCGCATCGAGTTCCACGCGCTCTTCGGTGAGTCTTGCGGTCTCCGAGACCGCGGCATCGTAACCGGTGAGCGCCGCAAAGGGCAGGAACTGCGCCGCCCTGTCCTCCATTGGCATGGGAGCATGCTTCTTTGACGCCAGACGGGCGAAATGCAAAATATCATCGTACGCGCCGCTCACGCCCTGTGCCCTCCGATCTGCTCATTTCTGTCCTTTCCGGTCGCGCCCTCCAAAAGACTGCGCCCCTTTAACAGCGCATTCTTTCCGAACTTTTTCTTGATTGCAAGGGTAGCCTCCTGTAATTTTCGCTCGCGCTCCCGCCGCGCTGTCTCCTCAGCCCGCTTTGCTTCCTCCGCTGCGCAGTCGGTGAACAGACTTAACTGTACATAGCCCTCCGTACGCTTCTCAGCCTCATTCTCAGGAATCACATGACTTGCACTGAGCGCCAGTCTGCGAACCGTAAGCGCGGGATTCACAATGCGATCAAAGAGCGCGGAAAACGCTGCGACAAGCTCCCGCGCCGAAGAGCTGTAATGAGACAAGCTTTCGCTCCCGTGCGCATGCTTCGGAAGCTGTCTCCCGTAGAAATCCGTGACCACCTCACCACGGTACGCTGCACGGCGCGCGGGGTCGCTTAAATTTTCGAGATCGTAACCGACCGTCAGTACCACCTGGTCTGTCACAAGACCTTGTTCCACAAGTTGCAGGGCAAGCGCATCCGCCATCTCGAGCATCACGATTTTTGCCTTTTCGGCTTCATAGGGCGTTTGCAGTACCTGCCCCTCCCCGAGGCTCTTGCTCTCTGGGCGGTAGGCCTTTACATCAGCAATTCCGCAGGGCTCATAGCCCCAGGCATGATCGATTAAGAGCTCTGCGTTCTTTCCGAAGAGCCGGTAGAACAAGTCCTCCTCTTGCAGGGAACAGCGGGCGATATCTCCCATGGTATAAATGCCGTAAGCCTCGAGTTTCCGTGTGTACCCCCGTCCGACACGCCAAAAATCCGTGAGCGGTCGGTGAGACCAGAGTTCTTTCCGGTAGCTCAGCTCATCCAGCGCCGCAATGCGAACACCGTTTTCATCCGCCGGACTGTGCTTTGCCATGATGTCCATCGCAACTTTTGCGAGATAGAGATTCGTCCCGATTCCCGCCGTCGCGGTGATGCCGGTGCTCTCCAGAACATCCAGCATCATCCTCCTCGCAAGTTCCTCCGCTGTAAGGCAGTAGGTCTTTAAGTAAGCCGTCACATCCATAAAGACCTCATCAATCGAGTAGACGATGATGTCCTCCGGGGCAACGTACTTCATGTAAATCGCATAGATCTTCGTGCTGTAGGCCATATAATGCGCCATGCGGGGCTTTGCAATTAAAAAGTCTGCGGCGAGCGCGGGATTCTCCTGTAACGCGGATGCGAAATGGGACGTGCCGGAAAAATCCCTGCCTTTCAGCTTTCTGCGGCGCAAGGCGTTTACCTCTTTAATCCTCTGTTTTACCTCAAACAAACGGGCGCGTCCCGGGACGCCGAAGCTCTTTAAAGAGGGCGTCGCCGCGAGACATATGGTTTTATCGGTACGGCTCTCATCCGCGACCACGAGATTGGTATCCATCGGATCCAGTCCCAGTTCCCGGCACTCTACCGACGCATAAAACGATTTTAAATCAATGGCAATGTAGACGCGTGCTTCCGTGACACTTCCCTCCTCTCCGCTACGAAACCTTTTATCTTTATTATACGCGAAACTGTGTCGCCGCGCACGCAAATTCAGAACAAATGTTTTGCATCCTGCTTGCCTGCCATGTCAGGCCCTATCCTCTGACCTAGGGTCTTTTTCGCCATAGACCCCTCCGCAACAGAAAAAAAGAGGCGGACTTTCGTCCGCCTCTTTCGTAGGGTCGCATACAGCGTTTGCTGTCTTCTATTATTCAGTCTTGCTGTCGTCGTAAAGTGCGACCAGCTTCTTCAGGTACTCGTAGCGAGCCATTGCATCCTGCTCGTTCTTCGTGAAGAGCTGCTCCGCTCTCTCCGGGTTCTTCAGCATGAGGGAGTTGTAACGCACCTCGCCCATCAGGAAGTCTCTGTACTCACCTTCCTTCGGTGCCTTGGAATCCAGCGTGAACTTCTTCTCGGCAGCCGGGTTGAAGCGGAAGTTGTTCCAGTAACCGGACTCAACCGCGAGCTTCTCCTCGGTCATAGCCTTGTTCATGCCCTTCTTGATACCGTGGTTGATGCACGGCGAGTAAGCGAGAATCAGGGACGGACCCGGATAAGCCTCTGCCTCTGCGAGAGCCTTGAGCGCCTGGTTCATATCCGCGCCCATGCTGATCTGTGCGACATAGACATAGCCGTAGGTCATCGCAATGCCTGCGAGATCCTTCTTCTTGGTCTCCTTACCGCCTGCCGCGAACTGTGCGATTGCACCGGTCTTCGTGGACTTGGAGGACTGACCGCCGGTGTTCGAATACACCTCGGTATCGAAGACGAGGATGTTGATATCCTTGCCGGATGCAAGGACGTGGTCCACACCGCCGAAGCCGATATCGTAAGCCCAACCGTCGCCACCGAAGATCCACTGGCTCTTCTTGTTCAGGTAATCCTTCTGCTTGAGGATTTCCTTTGCGAGCTCGCTGCCGTCCTTCTCGAGTGCCTCGACCAGTGCATCCGTTGCTGCGCCGTTCGTTGCGCCGACAGAGTAGGTGTCAAGCCAAGCCTGGCAAGCTTTCTTGGTCTCGTCGTTCGAAGCGGTCTCATTGAGCTCCTCAACCTTGCTCTTCAGACCGTCGCGGATTGCACGGTTTGCAAGCAACATACCGTAACCGAACTCAGCGTTGTCCTCGAAGAGGGAGTTGTCCCAAGCCGGACCCTGGCCCTTCTCGTTCGTCGTGTACGGCGTGGACGGCGAGCTGTTGCCCCAAATCGAGGAGCAGCCGGTTGCGTTCGAGATGTACATTCTGTCGCCGAAGAGCTGGGTGACAAGCTTTGCGTACGGTGTCTCACCGCAGCCTGCGCAAGCACCCGAGAACTCAAGGAGCGGCTTCTTAAACTGAGAGCCCTTGACGGTGCTCATCTTGAACTTGTCGATGACTTCCTGCTTCTCCGGCAGCGTGACAGCATAGTCAAAGAACTTCTGCTTGTCAGCATTGTCCGCGAGCGGCTGCATGACGAGCGTCTGGTTCTTCACATTGCCCGGGCAGACATTTGCGCAGCTTCCGCAGCCCGTGCAGTCGAGAACGGAGACATTGATGGCGAACTTGTAACCCGGCATCATCTTGAGGTCGGTCATCTTCATGCCTTCCGGTGCGTTCTTCGCCTCTTCCTCGGTCATAGCAACCGGACGAATTGCAGCGTGCGGGCAGACATAGGAACACTGTGTGCACTGGACGCAGGTGTCCGGATTCCAGACCGGAACATCAACCGCGATACCGCGCTTCTCGTAAGCAGCCGTGCCGTTCGGCGTGGTGCCGTCCATGTAATCCATGAATGCGGAAACCGGAAGGTTATTGCCCTCCTGCGCATTGACCGCAGACTGAATCGTGTTGACGAACTTCTTGACTGCCTCCGGACCGTGAGCTGCGTGCGTGAAGTCGAGACCCTCGTCCTTCGCATCCTTCCAGCTCTCCGGAACCTCAACCTTGTGAGCGCCCGAAGCGCCGGCATCGATCGCATTCCAGTTCTTCTTGACGACATCCTCACCCTTGCGGCCGTAGGTCTTCTGCGCAGCATCCTTCATCAGGGTAATTGCCTTCTCCTCCGGGATGATGCCGGTCAGCTTGAAGAATGCGGACTGAAGAATCGTGTTGATACGGGTCGGGCCCATGCCGGTCTCGATACCGATCTTCACACCGTCAATCGTGTAGAGGTTAATCTTGTGATCGTAGATGTACTTCTTGACCTGGCCCGGCAGATGCTCCTCAAGCTCGGCATCGCTCCAAGCGTAGTTCAGCAGGAAGGTACCGCCGTCCACAAGTTCCTGAACCATGTTGTACTTGCGGATGTAAGCCGGGTTGTGGCAAGCCACGAAGTCTGCCTGGTGAATCAGGTAGGTGGACTTGATCGGCTTGTGACCGAAGCGGAGGTGAGACATCGTGACACCGCCGGACTTCTTCGAGTCATAATCGAAGTATGCCTGTGCATACATGTCGGTGTTGTCACCGATAATCTTGATGGAGTTCTTGTTTGCACCGACGGTACCGTCTGCGCCGAGACCCCAGAACTTGCAGTTCGTCGTGCCTTCCGGCGTCGTGACAAGGTTTGCACCGGTCTCAAGAGACAGGTGGGTCACATCGTCCACGATACCGACCGTGAAGCGCTTCTTCTCCGTGTTCTCGAAGACAGCGACAATGTCCTTCGGCGTCGTGTCCTTGGAACCGAGACCGTAGCGGCCCGTGAAGACCGGAACATTTGCAAACTCGGTGTCGCGGAGTGCAGCGACCACATCGAGGTAGAGCGGCTCACCGATGGAACCTGCCTCCTTGGTTCTGTCAAGCACTTCGATGCGCTTCACAGACTTCGGAAGAGCCTCGACCAGTGCCTTTGCGCTGAACGGACGGTACAGGCGAACCTTCACGAGACCGACCTTCTTGCCCTGCTTGGTCAGGTAGTCGATGGTCTCCTCAATCGTGTCGTTGACGGAACCCATCGCGATGATGACAACTTCCGCATCCTCTGCGCCATAGTAGTTGAAGAGCTTATAGTCCGTGCCGAGCTTTGCGTTGACCTTGTCCATGTAGTCCTGCACGATCTCCGGCAGCTTGTCATAGAACTGGTTTCTCGACTCGTTGATCTGGAAGAAGACGTCCGGGTTCTGTGCCTGGCCCTTCTCCTCCGCGTGGTTCGGGTTCAGAGCCTTATCGCGGAATGCCTGGATTGCATCAAAGTCCGCCATGTCCTTCAGATCCTCATAATCCCAGATCTGAATCTTCTGAATCTCGTGAGAAGTGCGGAAACCGTCGAAGAAGTTGATGAACGGAATTCTGCCCTTAATCGCTGCGAGATGTGCAACCGGCGTCAGGTCCATGACTTCCTGCACGGAAGACTCACAGAGCATTGCACAGCCGGTCTGACGACATGCGTAAACATCCGAGTGATCGCCGAAAATGCTGAGTGCATGGGTTGCAATGGCACGCGCGGAAACATTGAACACGCCCGGGAGCATCTCACCTGCAATCTTGTAGAGGTTCGGGATCATAAGAAGCAGACCCTGCGATGCGGTGTAGGTCGTGGTCAGAGCGCCTGCGACGAGGGAACCGTGCACGGCACCTGCCGCACCTGCCTCAGACTGCATCTCCGTGATCTGAACCGTGTGACCGAAGATGTTCTTCAGACCCTGCGTTGCCCACTCATCCGTGTGCTCAGCCATCGGAGAAGAAGGCGTGATCGGATAGATAGCCGCGACGTCGGTGAACGCATAAGACGCATGCGCCGCCGCCTGGTTACCATCCATGGTTTTCCATTTTCTTGCCATGTGATACCTCCCAAGTGAAATTGGAACTCAGAAACACTCGTTTCTGAATTTTTATAGCGTCTGATAATATTATAACAGGCAGCTGCGCCAAAATACAATGCGCAACTGCCTGTTTCATGTATCTTATGGGGTACACATTTTTTAATTCTGCGGTGCCGCCTGCACAGTCTCCTCCGCGGAAGGAGCCATGGTCGGCCCCTCCGAGATGTTCGCGCCCGGACCCTTCGTGGTCTCGGCCGCCGGTGCCTTCGTCTCCGCGCTCTTGGAGGTCTCAATAGCCTTCGTCTCACTGTTCTTCGGCTCAACTTTGCTCGCCGCGCTCTCAGCTGCCTTACCCGGATTCACCGCCTCGGTCGGCGATGCGGTTGCCTGCCCTGCCGCTGTCTCGGTGTTCTCGGTGATGGTCATCGCATTTGCCGCCTGCGTCGCCGTGACCTTGCCGCTTGTGTTGCGGGCAATCTTCTTCGAGTGTCCCTTGTAACTCGAATTGTGGAAGAATTCGTCCGAAGTCACCTCACCGTTTTTCTTGGTCACAATGTTCGTGACCCAGCGGCTGCCGATGGTGCCGTCCGCGATTTTCTTCTCGACGCCCGGCTTCATAGTCGTGTCCTCGACATATTCCACACCGCCGTTGTCTATGTCCTCGAGTTTCTTCGAGACCATAGAAATCGTGACGCCGTCGTCCAGAATCGGAATGCCGACCAGCGAGACCGTCACAGTCTTTGCCTTCGGGTCAAACTTTGCGCGAATGGCCATCGCGTGCTTGGTCGTATTGACAAACTTCATGTCCGGACCTGCGTAACCGTCGTAGCTGACCGCCGCGTCCTCCCCCGGCGTCACATAGGTCGGCGCAAAGGTGTGCGCGTGGCGCTCGGTCGGCATAATGCCGGCCTTCACAACCGTGTTGTACAACGTGGTCGAAACCTGGCAGACACCGCCGCCCGGCTCCAGCACAACCTTGCCCATCTGATAAGCACCGGCCGGCTTATAGCCGCGCTCCAGCGTGCGGTTGCCCGTCGTCTGGTTAAACGAAAACTCGTCGCCGACTTTCAAAATCTTGCCATCCAGCGCCTCGCAGGCGAGCTTTAAATTGTTGTTTCGATCCGCATTGTCGGTCGCGGTCGTCGTAAAGGTCGCAATGACCTTGTATTTGTCCTTTGCGTCCGCGGTCGTCAGTTCCGGTTCCGTTGTCTCTGCCTTGAGCGGAAGCACGGCTTCGTAATTCTGATTGTTCATTGCCGCCTTGATGGCATCCGCCATAGCAGTTTCATCCACCTTGCGTCCGTCAGTGGAATCGCTGTACGAAAACGTATTGGTTGTCTTGTCAAAACTCTTGATTTCCGCACTCTTGGCGCTCCGGTTCCACTTCTTCGCGATGTTCTGCACCTCGGAAGCAATTTCGGCATCCATGCTCTCGGCGTCCAGCACATAGTTGTGGTCTTCCTTCTTATCGCCCTCGTCATAAATCTCCGTGAGCACCTTCTCGAGCTTCCCCTTGAGAAGGTCCGCGACCACATAGTCCGCATCGTCCGCGCTGTCCTTGGCGGTCGATGTCTTTGCGGCCGAACTTGTCTCCTTCTCCGCTGCCGTTGTGTTATCGGCAGTGCTGCCGTCCGCCGCACTGCTCTCGGTTTCGGCCTCTGCCGCAGCGTTCTCGGAAACCCGTAAATTCCACTTGTACTTTTCGAGCACAGCCTTTCTCGCAGCTTCCTTTGTCATGCCGGAAATATCGACATCGTTAATTTTGCAGCTGCCCTTCAGTTTCTCATTGCTCTCCGTACTCGCAACCGCCGTACTGCCCTTATCCCGTTTGCCCGCCTGCACGATGCGGGAAATGCCAAAAATCGAAAGAGAAACGACAAGAACCGCTCCTGCCGCTCCGATTATGACTCTCCGCTGCCGATCCCGCAGTCTCCGCTGCCGCTGTCTATAATAGTGACTCCCCTTATCGCCTCTCACACTCATCGTCCGCTCTTCTCTATCTTTCAGAAATTCATTCTTCACAAATTCGATTTTCAGGTACACGCGCCGTGTCGTGTCCGACATCACGCAATATTAAGAGAATTATAACATAGTCCGCGTGAAAAAAAAGAGTTGTTCCTGTTACGAGAAGTTACAATTTCGTTACAACAACTTGTGCCTACTGGTAACTCTGCACAAGAGTCTTGTGTTTTCCCGCGCCCGTCCCCGAAGAGATCCGGAATTCTTACTCGTTTTTATCCAATTTGTAATTCGCTTGCTTTCCTCTTTTGAACATGTTGCCGAACGACTGCCTGAAAAAGATTGTATTCCGAACAGAAGAGCGCGGTTTTCACCGCGCCCTTGCCTTCTAACAACTTATATTTGACCCTCAGACTGCATCCGCAATTCTGACATGGGATACGTACCAGCGGCGCAGTTTCACAAAGCCCCAGGGTGCGTAGAGACCGCAGGTCACAATGCTCAGAAGAAGCACCACGATATACTGACCGAAGAGCTCCCCGCCGGTGCCGTCAAAGCGGAGTCGGCGACCCGAGATGCGTGCGTTCGGCGCATACCACTTGTTGAAGCTGCAGACCACCCACGGAAGTGCAATGCCGCAGGTCAAGGTAGTCGCGAGCGCCATAACCAGGTTATAACCGATCCACTCAAACATGTTGCCGTCAAAACCGGAATCCGGGAACACATCCGAACGATTCGGATCGCTCACTTCATCGGCAAATGCGGTGTGGCTCATAATCCACTGCTCCATCTTGAGCCCCATAACGAAGCTGAAGAGACCGCAGGTCACAACGGTCAGCAGAGCCCAAACGATCCACTTTCCAAATAGCTGAATACCGGTTCCGTTAAAAACCAGCCGCCTGCCGTTGTAAACACTGTGCTTACGCTCCCAGCCGATGGTATAGCAGATGACCCAAGGGCTTGCCAATCCGAGTGTGATCAAAGTAAGCAAAGCGCCGACTAAGCTGATGATGAAATACTCCATACCGCTGCCGTCAAACACGGACTTGCTCGGATCCAATATCTCCTTGCTAACAGCCGTTGCTGTTGTAGCTTCGCTCTTCATCTCCGCCGCAAACTGTTCCGTCTTTTCCTTCGGATTCTCGGCAAAACTCTTGAAGGCCTCAAAATCTTCTTTCGGCTGAATCTCCGATTCAATACCGGTGCCGCGAAGGAATACGCGAGACAGAGCGTCAAGGGCAAAGAAAGCCACCGCAATACTGAGAAGGGTAAAGAAGAAGTTTCCCCTGCCGACCAAGCGAAAAAGTAGGATAATCAGCGCAAGCACGTTGGCACCGAGGCACACAGCCATGCCGGTTGTCTGCTTCTCCTTCCTGCCGTAAAGCTGCACGCACGCAACGACGCCTGCGAGGGAGAGCAAGCAAAAGAGCAGTTTGCTTACATTGAAGACAATTCCGAGCATACTGGACAGACCGTATGCAACGCCGTAGAGCGGTAAAATATTTGCAAAAACCAAATAGGCAATTCCGCGCAAAAAGTAAAGTACGTAGCCGATTGTCACAGCGGCAAAGGCTGCGATCGGTGCCAATGCCGCCAGACGCTCCATATTGTCCGGTGTCCACAGCTGCTTTAGCGCCTCGCCCTGTCTCGCCGCTTCCTCGGCGGTTTCACGCGCGGCCCGTGCGGTGCTGTCCGCCGCCCGTTTTGCCTCCTGACCGGCCTGTTCCGCTTTCTCTTTGGCGTATTTCGCAGTATCTTCACTTGCGCTGCGCGCCTCCTCGGCAACCTTTTCCGCAGCTTCCCGGGCGCGCGCCGCAGCTTCTTCGGCATCACGCTCAAACCGGCTCTTTTCATGCGCCGCTTCACCGCTCGCAGCGGTGCTCTCATCCGCGGTGTTTTCCGACTGCTGCGCTGCCTCACCGTTTACGTCCGCGCTCTCCCCCGCGGTGTTCTCCGTCTGCCGCGCTGCCTCACCGTTTACGTCCGCGCTCTCCCCCGCGGTGTTTTCCGACTGCTGCGCTGCCTCACCGTTTATGTCCGCGCTCTCCCCCGCGGTGTTCTCCGTCTGCCGCGCTGCCTCACCGTTTACGTCCGTGCTCTCACCCGCGGTGTTCTCCGTCTGCTGCGCTGCCTCACCGTTTACGTCCGCGCTCTCACCCGCAGTGTTTTCCGGCGCAAACTCCAGCTTCTCCCCGCAGTTCGGGCAGAACTTTGCTCCGGGTATGATTTTTGTGCCGCAATTCGGACAATACATCGTTTCCCTCCCCTTTCCTCATTCAAAGCGATGTCTACAGGTTCCTGAGCAGCCAGAATAACAGAACGACAGCCCAGAGGACGCCAAGAAACAGAATCTCCCATTTCTTGAAGTCCGTGCGCGCAGTCCGGATATAGACCTCGGCGCGATATGTGCCGTAGAACAGCAAAAGCGGCACGACCGTGAGGCTCAGCGGATTCTCCCGAAAAGCGGTTTTCGGCTGACCGTGAATCAGCGCCATCGCGGCGTGCGTCATGCCGCAGCCGGGACAGCGGTAACCGGTCACCAGCCGAAACACGCAGGGAATCCCAAGACCCGTACACTGTATGAACAGCGCGTAGGCTAGTCCCAACAAAACAATACGGGCAGTGAGTCTTCCCACTGCCCGTCGACGCTCTTCCGTCCCCTGAACCTCAGCAGCTTTCATTCCGACCTCCGACTTTGCGCATATAACTTGGTTAGTATACGCGAAAACAGTGCGAAACAAAAGAAGTTTCAAGAAACTGTAAGCGAAATTCAATCTTTGTAAGAATTAGCCCGCGTAGCGCATACCGGTAAACACATCAATGTCCTTGTACTGCTCCTCAACAATCCAAGCGGACCCTTCTTCCCAGACCTCCTCCGGATAGTTCCTGATGTGTACGCGAACCTCTCTGCCGTCCTCCAGGCGGAAGTCCACATAGCTCTTCCCGTCGCCCGCATAGAAGAAGAGTTTCGTGTCCGCCGGGAGCTCTACGGTCTCACCGCTCTCCTTTCCGTTCTTCACGAGAGACAAGGTAAGCGCCTGCTTCGTGTGAAGCTCTGTGACGCCGAGGTACTGATAGGCGCCGTGCACCTCGAGCTTGCCGCCCTGTCCCACAGAGACCGGCAGGCTCGCAGTCAGCGTGCTCAAGGTATCGAGCCGCGCATTGAGGAAGAGCGTCGCCGGATCGGTCACCCGCTGCAGGTCAAAACCTGTGCAGAGGCCCGGGGTGCCGAGCTCTGTATTTTCGCTCATGTCCGCCAGATTTACTGCGACAAGCTGCGAGTCATCGGCTATGTCCCCAACGAATTCACAGTAGAGGAAAGCGCCCTCTGTCGTCTTCACGAAGACAAGGCTCAGAAGGTCGCCCGACTCCTCCGATTTTTTGAATTTGTGCTCCTTGTTGTCGACTTCGACGGTAAAACTGCCGCTTTGTCCGCTCGGCGCGCTGACATGAATTCGTTTGCCATCAATATAGGCCTGCTGATTCGGGACAAGGACTGCCGCATACTGTGCGGGGCGCGCTTTCACCCGATCCGTGAAAAGGTCCGGAAAACTCTCATAAGAGAGCACCAAGCGATTGTACGTCACGTAGTTTCCGTCGCTCTCCGGAAGATAGAGTTCCAGCCCCTCGTTGCCGAGTGACCAGACCAGCTTATTCGCGGGGAAGCCCTCCTTTGCAAGCGCTGCGAGCTCTGTTTTTCCGATCTCCTGCGTCACCTGATCGACTGCGCCGTCGAACTGCTTCTCATCGCGCACAATCTGTGTGAGCAAGACTCGCTCGCCGGTCTTGCTGTCATAAGTATAGCCCTCCGCATCCGCAGAATAGCTGTCGGTGCCGCGCACAAAGCTCAGATAATTGCTGTCACTCCGGGTCAGGCGCACATCACCCGCGTACTGATTCGGCAAGGCATCCTCTGCGCTGTTTTGATGTGCCGCCGCATACGCCTCGAGTGCCTTTTGCTGGGTATCCGCATACGCGTCGAGCGCCTCGGTGAGCGCAGCGGTCGCGCCGTCCGGGACGGTCGGAATCATGGCCCAATCCGGATACGCGTAAAACTGATCCTGACTTCCCATGCCGGTCTCCCCGCCCGACACGCTCTCCCGCGTCGAACGGATGCTCTCGATGCTCACGCGGAGCTGCTCTGCCGCCTGCTTGTCATCCGTTGTCTCTGCCTGTTTGCTCTCCGCCGCCGTGCTCTCTCCGGCAGACGTCGCACTCTCTGTCGTGGCTGCCGTGCTCTCCGCGGACTTCGTGTTCTTTGCCGCACAGGCCGTCGCGCCGAGCGCGAGCAAGGTGACGCCGAGTGCCAATGCCTTCCTTGACTTTTTCATCTCTAATCCTCCCCTTTTATTTTGATACGATACTCAATAATAACCACCGAAGTTCTGCACCCAGTACATCTGCCCGTTCTCATAGCGGACACCGATGCCGATTTCCGTGAACTCCGGCCGCAGAATATTTTCACGATGTCCCTGGCTGTTCATCCAGGCCGTGACCACCGCCGCTGCGTCCGGCTGCCCCATCGCGATATTCTCACCCCAGCGGCCGTAGCCCGTCGCGCCGCGCTCCTGGTAGAGAGAATCAAAGCTCCGGCCGTTCGGTCTTGTATGATCAAACAGTCTGATGATTTCCGACGCGCGCTGGTCTGCAATGCCCTCGAGCAGCGGGTTCTCCGTGAGTTCTCCGAGTCCGCGCTTCCGTCGCTCCGCATTGACGAGGCGCAGCACTTCCTGCCGCTCTGCTTCTATATTTTTGCTGCTCTCCTGTACAATCGGCACGCGCTTTGTGTGAACTGTGCCGTTTCCGTCCACCCAGGCACCGCTCTGATTCACACGGCAGTTGTCCGGCGTGACCGTATTGGTCAGAAGATAGCCCGCCTGATCAAAGTAATAGCACTCCGCAATTCCGTTCCGATCGCCGTCAATCCACATCCAGCCGTTGACAGGGTACTTGCCGCCATCCATTTGATACCACCATCTGCCGTTGGTCTGCTGCCAGGCAGATGCCGATGCTGTCAGAGGCATTGCCGCCGCAACGACAAGCGCCGCAAGCATCCCTACAAGTTTCTTCATGTCTCTCTCCTTGTTATGCGATATGATTTCGAACTTGAATTGTAGTTTTTTTCAGACAGAATTGCAAGTTATCTTCTTTACTTTGATTTTACATTCTTTTATGGACAGCTGTATCGTATTCGGCTTTTCGTCGCTTGTCTCACTGCTCGTTTTCTCGCGGGCTCAGTAAGTTTTGATACTCTTCCGCACTCAGATCCTTGCCGTAACAGGTTTTAAAGTACTGCCGGACCTCCGTCTCGAGATCAAAGTTCGCCTGCTTCGGATATAAGGTGTTCGCAAGCCAGATTGCGCCGATCGGATACTGCGCGGGCGTGAGTACCCAGGAATGCGGCCGCGACGGAATCAGATAGACCTGCGTGTTTTTGATGGCCGGAATTTCCTGCCAGCTGCCGTCGCTGTTCATCTGATTCAAAAAATTCGCCGTGTCCGTCAGAATCACATCCGGATTCAGCTGCTTCACATCGGCCGCCTCAAGTATCATGCTACCGCCCCGCTGCTGCGCTTCGGTTCCCTGCATTTCGACGACATTGTCCGATAGAAGATTGATGACCTCACTCGTCTTGGCGCTCTTTAAAAGCACTTCATTCTCCATGCTCCCGCGGAAGCAAATGAGCTTCTTTTCTTTCTTCTTTTCCTTCTCCGCGACAGCCGTCACGCGCCGGTATACATCTTCCGTGTAGGCTGCAAGCTCTTCGCCCCGCTCCCGCTTGCCGAGAAGATCGCCGAGCATGCGAAACGCATTGCCCTGTCCCGCAAAACTCGAGTCGATTTCGACCACCGGCACGCCGAAATCCGCCTGGAGCTTGTCCGCCATCGCGCCGGTTCCGGTCTCCTTCTCATTGCCGTTCGACATATAGAGGATGACTTCCGGCTGGTAAGACAGGAGCGCAGCCTTCTGATCGCTCGCCTTATTCTTTCCGATTGCCGGGAGATTTGCATAGGCCGAGGACACATAGTCCTCTGCTTTCGGCTCCTGCCAGACCGAGACAAGCTTCTCCGGCGCAATCATATAGAGGTAGGACTGCGCATCGGTCGAGAGCACCGCGACCTTCGTGAGATCTTTTTTGACGCTCACATCACGCCCCGCGGCGTCCTTGAAGTGGCGAAGGCCGTTACTGTCTGCCTCATCCGACTGATAGGCATAAGTCTCGTGTGCCCCGTTCGCGCTCTCCGCCTGCACTGCCTCGCTGCTGTTTGTGCTCTTTTGCCGGTCCGCCTTCTGTCCGCAGCCGGCAAAGAGTAGCGCAGCCACAAGCGTCGCTGCCGATAAAACGTACATCCCCTGTTTTCTGTTTCGCATCATTCTTTCCTCCGTCCGGTCACACCGATGCCTGAATCCGTGGTTACTTCCATCGGTGACCGCCTCTATTTTCGCACGAAGCAGCGCGAAACTCCAGCCGGAAGGCACTTACATTTTTATGATCTCGATGAATTTTCTCAAAATAAGGCTTTGCATGTTCATGACCGAGAATATTATCGATAACAAAACCGTCCACGGCATCCAAGATCTCTTGAACGTCCCCGGCCTCCACAAGTGCTTCGATTTTAGGAAGGGGCTATCAACAGCGAAAAATCCCCGGCACACTGAGGTGCCGGGGATACACGCTTCTTTTTACTCTTCATCGCCCTTCAAAAGCGAAGCTCTCGCCTCGACCTCGCGCTTCTGCACATCGCCCGGGCACTGTTCGTAGCGGCTGAACTCGTAAGAGAACTCGCCGAGACCGCCGCTTAAGGAACGAAGGTCTGCGCCGTAGCCGTAGAGTTCGGACGCCGGAATGTCCGCGTGAATCAGCTGTCTGCCGTGGTGATCGGACTCCATGCCGAGCACTCTGCCTCTTCTGCGGTTCAAATCGCCCATCACATCGCCGGTGTTCGCATCCGGCACACGCACCGTGAGCGCCACAATCGGCTCGAGCAGTACCGGCATCGCCTCGAGGAAGCCCTTCTTAAACGCGATGCTCGCCGCCATCTTGAACGCAAGCTCGGAGGAATCGACCGGGTGATAAGAACCGTCGAGCAACACTGCCTTCAGACCGACCACCGGGTATGCCGCGAGCGGGCCCTTCTTGCAGCACTCTGCAATGCCCTTCTCGACCGCCGGGAAGTAGTTCTTCGGAACCGCGCCGCCAAAGACCTGCTCCTCGAACACATAGGCCTTCTCGAGATCACCGGAGGGTTCAAAGCTCATCTTGACATCGCCGAACTGACCGTGACCGCCGGACTGCTTCTTATAGCGTCCCGCCGCCTCAACCTTCTTCCGTATGGTCTCGCGGAACGCAAAGCGCGGCTTCTCGAGCACAATTTCAGCCTTATAGCGGCTCGCGAGTTTGCTCACAACAATTTCAAGCTGCTGGTCTCCGATGCCGTAGAGCAGGGACTGGCGATTTTCGGCATCGACCTCGGTGCGGAGCGTGCGATCCTCTTCCATGAGTTTCGCGAGTCCGGAGGCAATGCGATCTTCATCCCCCTTATTCTTTGCGACATATGCCTTATAGGTATAGGGTTTCGAAATCTGCGGCGGATTGTAGAGAATCGGTGCCTGCCTCTTCGCGAGTGTGTCTCCGGTCTCGGTCTCGTTCAGCTTTGCCATCGCGCCGATATCGCCCGGGCGAAGCTCGGTGACTTCGATTGCCTCCTTGCCGCGGAGCACATAAATCTTGCCGCTCTTCTCCTCAACTTCCTTGCCGGTGTTAAAGAGCTCGCTGTCCGGACGGAGCACGCCGGTCAAGACCTTTACCAGGCTGTACTTGCCGATGAACGGATCCGCGATGGTCTTAAAGACCTTCATCGAGAGATTCACATCCGGCTTATAGTTGGCGACCAGATGCTCGCCTGTCGTTAAATCCACGCCGCTGTCCCGCGCCGCTCTCTCGGGGGAGGGGAAGTAGCGGACAATCGCATTCATCAGTGCGTTTGCGCCCTGCGCATTCACACCAGAGCCCATCATGACGGGAACCATGTCACCGGTCGCGACCTGTTCGCGGAGCGTCGTATAAATTTCCTCCTCGGTAAAGCTCTCGCCGGAGAAGTAGCGCTCCATGAAAGCTTCACTCGACTCCGCGACCGCCTCGAGCAGCGCCTCGCGCGCAATCTTTAAGTTGTGCTCGGAGTAATCCGGAATGTCGGAATCCGTGTACTCTGCGCTGTGCTCCGCAAAACGGCGTCCCTTCATCTTGACGACGTTGACAAACCCCACAAACTTTTCGTTCTCGCGAATCGGCAGGTGCAAGGGCGCAACGCGCTTTCCGAAGCGGGACTCGAGCTTTAAGAGCAGCTCGCGGTAGCTCGCCTTGTCATCGTCCATATTGGTCACAAAAAAGATACGCGGCAGGCGAAGCTTTTCGCAGAGCTCCCAAGCCTTAATCGTACCGGGCTCCAGGCCGGCCTTGCAGTTGACCACAATCACGGCCGCATCCGCCGCCGCGACCGCCTCTTCGACCTCGCCGACAAAGTCAAAATAGCCGGGGGTGTCGAGGAAATTGATTTTCACCGGCTCTGCGTCCTGATCCGTATATTCGACCGGAATCAGCGCTGTGCTGATTGAGAAACCGCGGCGCTGCTCTTCCTTATCGTAATCGCTGAGTGTTGTGCCCTGCGAAACGCTTCCCATTTTCTTAATCGCACCGCCGACAAAGGCGCAAGCCTCTGCGAGCGTCGTCTTACCGGCGCCTCCGTGTCCCATGAGCACAACGTTTCGAATCTGTGAAGTCTCGTAAACTTTCATTGTGAACAGCTCCTCCTATTCGTTGATATCCCGATAACAGCTGTTTTGGCCGAGCTTTTATCTCTGATTATTCTACTAATTTTAACATAAAATTGCAAGGCGTTTACAGCATAGCGCACAATTTTGCCTTTATTGACAGTCACAGTCAGAGCCGATAAAATGAAAGAATTGTTAGGAGGTTACATATGACTTACGGTTTCATCGGTCTCGGACTGATCGGCGGCTCTATCGCAAAGGCACTGAAAGCTGGGGAGCCGGACTGTCAAATTTATGCCTACATGCCCTCGCGGGAAATGTTGGAAGAGGCGCGCGCGGACGGCACGGTAGACCGCATTCTCACCGGCACCGAGCCCTGCCTCGCCGACTGTGACGCAGTGTTTCTCTGCGCGCCGGTAGAGACCAACAGCAGCTATCTCGCCGCACTCCGCAATATTCTGACAGCGGACACGCTGATTACCGATGTCGGCAGCAGCAAACAGAGCATAGAGCGGGAAGTGTTGCGCCTCGGCCTCGGCGCGCAGTTCGTGGGCGGTCACCCGATGGCCGGTTCCGAAAAGAGCGGCTATATCTATTCGGATGCCCTGCTCCTCGAAAACATCTTTTATCTGCTCTGCCCGACCGCCGAGACGCGCCCGGAGATGCTTCGGCGGATGGAGGCGCTCGTACTCCGTATGCTTGCGAACCCCTATGTGATCGACGCCGCGACCCACGACCGCGCGGTCGCGACCATTTCTCATCTCCCGCATCTCATTGCGGCTGCGCTCGTAAACCTCGTGAAGGACACGGACAACGAGGCGCACACCATGCGCTCACTTGCAGCCGGCGGTTTTAAGGACATCACCCGCATTGCGAGCTCTTCGCCCATCATGTGGCAGCAGATTTTTTCGGCCAACCGGGACGCTGTACTCACCGTCTTTGACAGCTACATGGATGCGCTCACGGGAATCCGCACTGCCTTGCGGGACGACAATATGCAGGCGATTCACGAACTCTTTCTGAAATCCGGCCGGTTCCGCGACCAGTTCAGTGACGCCGCAGGCCTCCTCAGCGCGCAGTACTCGTTCTCGGTGCATGTTGCCGACAGACCCGGTGCGATTTCGATTATCGCCGCGATTCTCGCCGCCGGAAATGTAAATGTCAAAAATATCGGCATCAACCACAACCGGGAGAGCGGCGACGGCGCGCTCCGCATTGAATTCTATGATGCCGACAGCTGCCAGAAGGCCGCTGCCCTCTTAAACGGCTACGGCTTTGAACTCGAGATGAACCGCTGATCTGCTCCGCGCAGAGAAAGGAGTTTCCATGCACTTATCCGCTTCCACGCCGCTCCGCGGCTCTCTCGTCATTTCCGGCGACAAATCCATCTCGCACCGCGCCGTGATGTTCGGCTCGCTCGCGACCGGTACGACCGAAATCGAGGGCTTTCTGCCCGGCGAGGACTGCCTCTCCACCATACGCTGCTTCCGCAGTATGGGCGTTCGGATTGAACAGCGCGGCAGCTCTGTGACGATTCTCGGGCGAGGACTCCGGGAGCTCATGCCGCCTGCGGAAGCGCTCGACTGCGGCAACAGCGGCACGACCACCCGGCTCTTAAGCGGCGTGCTCGCCGCGCAGCGCTTCTCGTCCGTTCTGACCGGCGATGCCTCGATTCAACGCCGCCCGATGAAGCGCGTCATCACACCGCTTTGCGCAATGGGCGCCGATATCAAGAGCATCTCCGGCAATGACTGTGCGCCGCTCGCGATTCGCGGCAAACAGCTCTACGGCGTTCACTTTAACTCGCCGATTGCCTCTGCTCAGGTGAAATCCGCCGTGCTGCTCGCCGGGCTCTATGCCTCCGGCCAGACCACGGTCACCGAACCCGCGCTCTCCCGCGACCACACCGAGCGCATGCTCCGCGCCTTCGGCGCCAAGGTCTCGA
The DNA here is from genome assembly GCF_057248925.1 of Stomatobaculum sp. Lineage (NCBI taxonomy): Bacteria > Bacillati > Bacillota > Clostridia > Lachnospirales > Lachnospiraceae > Stomatobaculum > Stomatobaculum sp. The sequence continues at coordinate 7,869 of NZ_DBHIHF010000028.1, read as the reverse complement.
CCGGCAGCTTCGAGGGGCGCCCAGCCATCACCGTCTCCGAGACCGAAAATCTCTACGGCACGGAAATTTCCGTGCCGGGCGATATCAGCTCCGCTGCCTTCTTTCTGGTTGGTGCGAGCATCGTGCCGGGCAGCGAGGTAGTACTTCGGAATGTCGGCATCAACCCGACGAGAGACGGCGTCATTTCCGCACTCCGCGCGATGGGCGCAAACATAGAGGTGCTGGATGTCCGGAATGAGGACAGCGAACCGGCAGCCGACCTTTTGGTTCGCCACGCGTCGCTTCACGGCACCGAAATCGGCGGCGAGCTGATTCCCCGTCTGATTGACGAACTTCCGGTACTCGCAGTCGCCGCAGCCTGCGCCGAGGGACGCACCGTGATCCGCGATGCCGCCGAATTGAAAGTGAAAGAGTCGAACCGCATTCACACCATGGCGGAGGGGCTCTCCCGCCTCGGCGCTAAGGTAGCGGAGACCGAGGACGGCCTCATCATCGACGGCGGCGGCGCCCTTCACGGCGGCGAAGTCGAGAGCTACTTCGATCACCGCGTCGCGATGAGCTTTGCGATTCTCTCGCTCGTCACCGACGGAGATGTGAAAATCACCCATCCCGAGTGCGTCAACATCTCCGCGCCGACCTTTTACGAGGACCTCGAGCGTCTCCGGAATTAAAGGCCTCTGACCACATTTTTTCAGCTCTTCCTAAAAAGCACTTGCATTTTGGAGCTGATGTGCTATTATAAACAAGTGCTTTGCGGGATCGTAGCTCAGCTGGGATGAGCGTTCGCCTCACACGCGAAAGGTCAGGAGTTCGAGCCTCCTCGGTCCCATGAACGTAACTCTGTCGATGATCGGCAGAGTTTTTTTGTGCCGTAAATCCCTCGATTTTTCTTCTCAGCCCTGATCGGCAGCCACTCCTTTTCTCGAACTTGATCGCTTCCGGTTCATCTTCTCTTTCTTTCACTCTCTTTCTTTTGCTGGCTTTTTTTCCCGCTATTTTGTCTCTTGCCGCATCGTTCTTCTTTCACGCCCTTTCTTCTGCGGATACACTTTGTACGCTCATCTTAAGCGGCGCTCCTTTCCTTTTCTTTCTCACTTCTCTCTGCCTTGCTTGATTCTCATTCTTGTTTTACCGCTTCCCGCTTGTTTTTGCTCATCCTTCCTCTACAGCAGCGCCGAAAGCGTTCATTTCTAATCTTTTGATAAACTTTTCACATGTTCTCTTGCGTATCCTGCTCTACTGTGCTACAAACTATATAACATATCAAAGCAAAGGAGAAACCATGCAGGAGAACAAGAATCCCAAACAGCCCACACCGCTGATTCCCAATCTGTACTTTGTGATTCTTCTGATTACCCTAATTCTGAACACGGTCATTGTTCCGCAGTTACAAAATGCAAGGGTCAAAGAAGTTTCCTACAATGTCTTCATGGACCTGACCTCGCAAAAGAAAATCGATAAGGTCCAGGTTGACACCAATCAGATTGTCTTCACGGAAAAGGGACAGAGTGCCATCTATAAGACCGGTGTCATGACAGACCCCGATCTCACCCAGCGGCTCTACAATGCGGGCGCGGACTTCCGCACCGACATCGTCCATGTCCAGACGCCCATGGAGAAGCTCCTCTACAACTGGGTCATCCCGATTATCTTCATGATCATTTTCTGGCAGATTCTGAGCCGCCAGTTCAGCTCGCTCGCCTCCAAGATGGGCGGCATGGGCGGCGGTCTCGGCGGCAGCCCCTTCGGCAACTTCGGCAAGAGTAACGCCAAGGAATATGTGAAGTCCACAGACGGCATCCACTTCCACGATGTCGCCGGGGAGGACGAGGCCAAGGAGAGTCTGCAAGAGATTGTGCAGTACTTAAAAGATCCGAGTCAGTACACCGCAATCGGCGCGCAGATGCCGAAGGGCATATTGCTCGTCGGCCCGCCCGGAACCGGTAAGACCCTGCTTGCGAAGGCGGTCGCCGGAGAGTCCAATGTCCCCTTCTTCTCGATTTCCGGTTCGGAGTTCGTCGAGATGTTTGTGGGTATGGGAGCCTCGAAGGTGCGCGACCTCTTCCAGCAGGCCAAGGCGAAAGCCCCCTGCATTGTCTTTATCGACGAGGTGGATGCCATCGGCGGCAAACGCTCTGCGGGCTCCTTCGGCGGAAACGACGAGCGCGAGCAGACCTTAAACCAGCTGCTCACCGAGATGGACGGCTTTGAGGGCAACTCGGGTGTCATCATACTCGCGGCGACCAACCGCCCCGAATCCCTGGATCCGGCGCTCCTTCGCCCCGGCCGCTTTGACCGCCGCATCCCGGTGGAACTCCCGGATTTAAAGGGCAGAGAAGAAATTCTCAAAGTGCACGCAAAGAAGGTGCGCCTCGCGGACAATGTCAACTTCCACACGATTGCGCGCATGGCCTCCGGTGCCTCCGGCGCCGAGCTCGCGAACATCATCAATGAGGCTGCGCTCCGCGCGGTTCGAAGCGGCCGCAAGGTTGCAAACCAGCAAGACCTCGAAGAGAGCGTCGAGACCGTCATTGCGGGCTACCAGAAGAAAAATGCGGTGCTGACCGACAAAGAGAAGGCGACCGTCGCCTATCATGAGATTGGTCACGCTCTGGTCGCCGCGCTGCAAAGCCACTCTGCGCCGGTACAGAAAATTACAATTATTCCCCGCACCTCCGGTGCGCTCGGCTATACCCTCCAGGTCGAGGAACACGATAAATACCTCTACACCAAAGAAGACCTGTTGAATAAGATTTGCACCTATACCGCGGGTCGCGCCGCAGAGGAAGTGGAGTTCGGCGTCATCACAACCGGCGCTTCGAATGACATTGAGCAGGCGACCAAGATTGCGAGAGCCTTAATCACCCAGTACGGCATGGACGAGCAGTTCGGCATGGTACAGCTCTCCCAGCGCAACAGCCGTTACCTCGGCGATGAGAGCACTTCAACCTGCTCGGAAAAGACACTCGAGGAAATCGATAAGCGCGTTGTCGCCCTGGTGCAGGAGCAGCACGACAAGGCCGTTGCCTTGCTCCGCGAGAACAAGGATAAGTTAAATGAGCTTGCGCAGTACCTCTACGAGAAGGAGACCATCACCGGTGAGCAGTTCATGGACATTCTGAACCGCCCCTCTGCCTATGCTTCGCTCGCACAGGCGCAGCCGACGCTCTAAGCAACGCGAAATATGCGTTTAAGCGTATGAACAAGCAGCCCCCGGATTCACCGCAGTCGAACGGTAATTCCGGGGGCTTTCATTTGACCGGCAAACAGAGCTTCATCTTTAAGGCTTGCTGTAACGCAAAAGCCTCCTTATCGATTGATATCGATAAGGGGGCTTTGTTGTTTGCAAGATTATATTTACATCATCCCAGGCGCTCCAGCACTTCCGAAATCTCTCGAAAAGACTGTATCCGCTCCTCTTCTTCCGGGTGCGCATTCTCCGGGTCAAAGAGCAGAGCCTGCATCTTTGCCGCATGAGCACCCTCAAGATCGTGTTTTACGGAGTCTCCGACAAAGAGAATCTCATTCATCTCGATGCGCTCCGCTCTTCCCGCGCGCGCCAGCGTCTCGTTTGCCTTCTTCGCGCTGTACTTGAAGAAGTGGCGGAGCGGCTTGTCCACGCCGCACTCCTCGCTTGTCACGATGAAGTCGACGATGTCGCCAAGCCCCAGTTTCTCAATCTTCTTGTACTGCACATAAGCGGTCATATTCGTGCCGATGCCGATCAGAAAGCCCCGCATCTGCAAATCCCGGAGCATTTCGACGGCGCCTTCATTCGGCACCATCGTATCAAGCAGTGCCTGCCAGTAGCGCTCCGCGAGCGCGGCCGCGTGCGGAAAGACAGGGAGGTTCCGCTTCGCAAGCCAGAGTTCCGCACGCAACACGCGGTTATGAGACGCCGCAATGGGTCCCATTTTCTCTGCCTGCTCGGCAATCAGCTCTTCTATCTCGCGGCGCGTCTGCTCTTCGGGGAGCCGGAACCGGTCTCTCGCATAGGCTGCCCAAGCGTCTGCGCCTGCCCGATGAGCCGCCTTGAAGTCATAGAGCGTATCGTCGAGGTCAAAAATAATTGCTTTAATCATGCTTCCTCTCAAACTTCACGCCGCAGGATGCGGCAGATTTCGTCCACGTCCGCGAGCTCCAAATCCGCGTAGAGCGGCAAGGTCAGCACACGTCTGGAAACGGCCGCCGCAATCGGCGTGCTCTCCGGTGTGTAGCGCTGTCCGAGGAACGGAAATGCGTTGGTGCAGGGATAAAAGTACTTCCGCGGGAAGTAGCCTCTCGCCTGCAGGCGCTCTGCGGCCTCATCCCGCGTCTCCCCATAAGCGTCCAAGAAGACGACGGGGAAGTAAGCGTAGTTCGGCGTCACATTCGCCTGCTGCGGCGGAAGCTTAAGTCCTGTGACACTTGTGAGCCGTTCCCGATACCGCTCATAGACCTGCTTTCGCTTGACAATCTCCTCGGGAAAATGCCGGAGGTTACAGAGCCCCATGGCCGCCTCGAATTCGTTCATCTTGCCGTTGCCGCCGATACAGTAGGTCTCATTCTCCTGAATGCCGAAATTTTTGATTCGGAACAGTTTCTGACTCAGTTCCGGATCATGACAGCAGACCGCACCGCCCTCAATTGTGTGGAACACCTTGGTCGCATGGAACGAGAACATCGCGACATCACCGAACGAGGCCGCACTCTTTCCGTCTTTTTGCACGCCGAACGCATGTGCCGCATCATAAATCAGCGGGAGATGATGGCGCGCCGCAATCTCCGCGAGTGCGTCGGTATCACAGAGCGTGCCGTAGACGTGGACGGGCAGAATTGCCGCCGTGCGCGGGGTAATCAGCGCCTCGAGTTTTGCCGGATCCAGGGTGTAAGTCTCGGGATCAATGTCGCAAAAGACCGGTGTCAGTCCCGCGCGGACGATAGCCCAGGTCGTCGAAGCAAAGGTAAAGGGCGTCGTAATCACTTCGCCGCGGAGACCTAACGCCTGCAGGGCGAACTCGAGCGCGAGATGACCGTTCTGAAAGAGCGTGACCTCCGGCACGTCGAAAAAGCGACGGAGTTCCTCGGTCAATGCCTCGTGCTTGACTCCCATGTTGGTGAGCCAGCGACTCTCAAAAATATCGCGAATCTCTTCGACATACTCCTCGAGCGGCGGCAGCGAAGAACGCGTCACCAGTATTTTTTTCTCCATTCTCTCCCCCCTACCTCTCAGGCCTGTTGCGGTCTCCGTGCCGTTACGCGAGAAATGCCTTGACTGCGCTGTACACGCCCTCGCCGTCCAGACCGTAGTGATGAATCAGCGCCTCTGCGGGGCCGGATTCCGTGTAGCGATCGTAAATGCCGACGCGCTTTAACTTCGCCGTGCACTGTTCCGCAAGCACTTCCGCGACCGCGGAGCCGAGACCGCCGATGATCGAGTGCTCCTCAACCGTGACAATCTTACCGATTTCCTTGGCTGCGCGAAGTACTGCTGCCTCATCGAGCGGTTTAATGGTGTGCATATCGATGACGCGTGCCTCTATGCCCTCGGTCGCAAGTTTCTCTGCCGCTTCCATCGCCGAAGCGACCGGAAGCCCCGCCGCAATGATTGCGACATCCTTGCCCTCGCGCATCGTAATCGCCTTGCCGATCTCAAACTTGTAAGTCTCGGGATTGTTGAACACCGGCGTTGCGAGGCGACTGAAGCGCATGTAGACAGGTCCGTTGTGCGCATACGCGGCGCGCACCATGGCCTCGGCCTCGACATCGTCGGACGGCACCATAACTACCATGCCCGGGATGGTGCGCATCAGCGCAAAGTCCTCGTTGCACTGGTGGGTTGCGCCGTCCTCGCCGACCGATATGCCGCCGTGAGTCGCAGCAATCTTCACATTCAGCTGCGGGTAGCCGACGGAATTCCGAATCTGCTCATAGGCTCTGCCCGCCGCGAACATTGCGAATGAACTCGCAAACGCAACGCGTCCGGTCGCGGCAATGCCGGCTGCGACACCAATCATGTTCTGCTCGGCAATGCCGCAGTTGATGTGACGCTCCGGGAATGCCTTACGGAACACCGCGGTCTTTGTGGAGCCCGCGAGATCGGCATCCAGTACGAGGAAATCCTCATGTTCTTTTCCAAGTTCCGCGAGGGTTCTGCCATAGCTCTCGCGGGTCGCAATCTTTTTTCCCTGACTCATAACATCTCCTCCGCCTTGTCCAGTTCCGCCAGAGCCTTTGCGAGCTCCTCATCGTTCGGGCCCTTGCCGTGCCAGCCGACCTGATTTTCCATGAAGGAAATGCCCTTGCCCTTCACAGTCTTCATGACAATGGCTGTCGGGCACCCCTTCGTATTTCTCGCCTCCGCAAATGCCGCGCGGAGCTGGTCAAAGTCATTGCCGTCCGCCACATTGATCACATGGAAGTTGAAGGCCTCGAACTTCTTGTCAATCGGATAAGGCGAATTCACCTCGTCAATCGGTCCGTCAATCTGCAGATTGTTGTTGTCCACGATTACAACCAGATTGTCGAGCTTTCGGAAGCCCGCGAGCATTGCTGCCTCCCAGACCTCTCCCTCTTCGATCTCACCGTCGCCGAGCAGCGCGTAGGTGCGGTAGGACTCGCCGTAGATTTTCGCTGCGAGTGCCATGCCAACCGCCGCAGAAATGCCCTGGCCGAGCGAACCGCTCGACATATCGACACCCGGAATGTGCTTCATGTCCGGATGCCCCTGTAAATAGGAGCCGATGTGACGGAGAGTTAAAAGATCTTCCTCCGGGAAAAAGCCGCGCGCCGCGAGCGCCGCGTAAAGGCCGGGTGCGCAGTGACCCTTCGAAAGCACAAAGCGGTCTCTCTTCGGATCTTCCGGGTTTTTCGGGTCAATGTGTAACTCCTCAAAATAAAGCAGCGTGAACACTTCCGTTGCCGAGAGAGAGCCGCCCGGATGCCCGGACGCAGCCGCATGTGTGGCGCGGAGTATACCTCTCCGCAGCTTTAGCGCATATCGTTTCAGCTCCTGATTATCCATGTAATTTGTCTCCTCCTGTCCCCAAAGTCCAAAACAGACTTTGGATTCAGTATAGCAAAAGCTTCTATATAAGAGAAGAACCTATCTTGCGAAAAAGCTTGCGCGAATCGCGCTGAAATAAATATCAAAAAAGCTCAGGCTTACACCTGAGCTTCATCGAGCTTTCGGCCGGACTCGAACCGGCGACCCACGCATTACGAATGCGTTGCGCTACCAACTGCGCTACGAAAGCAAAGTGACCGATCCGGGAATCGAACCCGGGTTTGAGCCGTGAGAGGGCTCCGTCTTGACCGCTTGACCAATCGGCCTTGCTTTGTTGCTACCCTTTTCAGGGCAAATCGAGGCGACAAGATTCGAACTTGCGGCCTCAGCGTCCCGAACGCTGCGCTCTACCAAACTGAGCCACGCCTCGATAAAATGATGTATCTTTTCTCCGAGCTTACGCTCGAAATGACCGATCCGGGAATCGAACCCGGGTTTGAGCCGTGAGAGGGCTCCGTCTTGACCGCTTGACCAATCGGCCTTGCTTTGTTGCTACCCTTTTCAGGGCAAATCGAGGCGACAAGATTCGAACTTGCGGCCTCAGCGTCCCGAACGCTGCGCTCTACCAAACTGAGCCACGCCTCGAACTGTTTCCTCAATGCTTTGACAGTATACTGGACAGCCGCAAACTTGTCAACAAAAATTTGCAAAGAAAAAGGAAATGGATGATTGTAAGATGAACTAGGACAATAAAAAAGAGCCGATGACGAACTCGTGGTATGATGAAGCTACCACACACCAACACACCAGGAGGTTCGCCATGGCTCAAAAAGAGTATAACACAAATAGAAAATATCGCCACCTGACATGTGAAAAGCGAGCAC